>CAMDMH010000442.1 GCA_945901835.1 Devosia equisanguinis
GCCGACGACTTCGGGGATCAGCATGGACTGCGGCTCGCCGAGCATCGCAGCCTCGGCCTCGATCCCACCGACGCCCCAGGCGAGCACCGCGAGGCCGTTGACCATCGTGGTGTGGCTGTCGGTGCCGACGCACGAGTCCGGATAGGCGACGACGGAGCCGTCGGTCAGCGTGCCCGTGAAAACCGTCTTGGAGAGATACTCGAGGTTCACCTGGTGGCAGATGCCGGTGCCGGGGGGAACGACGCGGAAGTCCTGGAATGCGCCCTGGCCCCACTTGAGGAAGTTGTAGCGCTCACCGTTACGGCTGTACTCGAGCTCGACATTCTTGGCGAATGCGGCGTTGGAGCCGTAGTTGTCGATGATGACCGAGTGATCGATGACGAGATCGACGGGCACCAGCGGATTGATCTTCTTGGGGTCGCCGCCCAGCGCCACCATGCCGTCACGCATCGCCGCGAGATCGACGACCGCGGGAACGCCGGTGAAGTCCTGCATCAGAACGCGCGCAGGTCGGAATCCGATTTCCTTGTCCGACTTACCGCCCGTCTTCAGCCAGTCGGCCATCGCCTGGATGTCGGCCTTCGTGACCGACTTGCCATCCTCGGCGCGCAGCAGGTTCTCGAGCAGAACCTTCATCGAGAACGGCAGCTTCGAGATGTCGGTGAGGCCGTTTTTTTCGGCGTCGGGCAGGGAGAAATAGACGTACGGCTTGCCGTCGACTGTCAGCGTCTTGCGGCACTTGAAACTGTCTTTGGATACGGGCTGAGCGGTCACGATGAACCTCCTTGTGCGTGTGGAGTTTGCGTGTGAAACGCAGCGCTGCCGGTGCGCCGGCACGGTATCGGACCGCCCGAAGGTCCCGCCTGCACCGCTTGGAAAGCGATGCCGCAACACCTTCGATTGCGCTAGCGTTGAAATCTGCGCCCCCCTTATAAGGGCTGAACCGCGGCAGGACTACAGCCGATTTAGTCGTGTCTGCCCTCATCCCCCGACATCGTTTGCAACTCGGCGCGACCAACCATCGTCGAATTTCCCAACAATCCAGCAGACCGCCGCCCCACCATGCAGCTGATCGCCGAAAAGCTGAGCCTGAACCGCGGCAATAGGCTGATTTTGAATGATATTTCATTCACCCTCACCGCCGGCGAAGCCCTCGTCCTGACCGGCCCGAACGGTGCCGGCAAGACAACCCTCATCCGCACCATCGCCGGCTTCCTGCCCCTGGCGTCCGGCTCGGTGACCTTGGAAGGCGGCGCCGAGGACCACGACATCGGCGAACAGAGCCACTTCGTCGGCCACCGCGACGGCATCAAGGGCGCTCTCACCGTCGAGGAGAATGCGACGTTCTTCGCACGATACCTCGGTTCTCCAGAATTGCTCCCCCTCCCCAGCGGGGAAGGTACAGGGGCGGGGAGAATCCGGGGGGCGGAGGGACAAGGCAACGAAACGACTTCCCAACACCCTCCCCCCACCCCTACCCCCTCCCCACGAAGGGGAGGGGAACTATCAGTGCAAACCACCCTCGAACGCCTCGGCCTCGCGGCCCTCGCCGACGTCCCCGCCGCCTGGCTCTCGGCTGGACAGCGCCGCCGCCTGGGCCTGTCGCGGCTCCTGGTGGCGAAACGCCCGCTCTGGCTGCTCGACGAACCGACCGTGTCGCTCGACGCCGCCGCCGTGGAAACGCTGGCTCGCATGATCTCGGACCACCTCGCATCCGGCGGCATGACCATCGCCGCCACGCATATACCGCTCGGCCTCACGAACCCGCGCGAGCTTCGCCTCGGCGGCGGCCGGGCAGTTGAGGCGAACGCATGAGCCGTCCCCTCACTCTGCTCACCCGCGAATTGAAACTGAGCGTACGCCAGGGTGGCACGCTCGGAACGGTGCTCGGCTTCTACGTCGTGATCGTCGCGCTGATGCCGCTCGGCCTCGGCCCAGACCTCGCGCTGCTCTCGCGCATCGCGCCGGGCATTCTCTGGATCGGCCTGATGCTGTCGGCACTTCTGTCGCTGCCACGCATGCTCGAAGCCGACGAGGAGGACGGCTCGCTCGAAGTGCTCGCGACCGGTCCACTCCCGCTCGAAGCCGTCGTCGCGATCAAGGCGTTCGCCCACTGGCTGACGACCGGCGTACCGCTCGCCTTGATGGCATTGCCGCTCGGCCTGCTCTTGAACCTGGACGTATCGGCCTATCCGGCGCTTGCGTTGACGCTGCTCGCCGGCACGCCCGCGATCAGCTTCCTCGGCTCGATCGGCGCCGCCCTGACCCTGCGAACGAAACGCGGCGGCCTGCTGCTCTCGCTGCTCGTCTTGCCGCTCTACATTCCCTCGCTGATCTTCGGCATATCCGCGATGTCCGCGATCCTCACGCCCCCCGGCAGCTTCTGGGCCTCGATGGCGATCCTCGCGGCCATTTCGCTGGCCGCGATCGTCCTCGCCCCTCTCGCCTCCGCCGCCGCCATCCGCGCCCAGATGCAATAGCGGCAATCCTTCCCTGAGAGATGAAAAGGAGGGGGATTGGGGGAGCCATCCCATAGGCGCTAACATAGAAGTTTCTGCGTTCCCGGAAGCCGAGTGAAGCGAGGCTATCCGGGACCTTTACACCTCTGAAATGTGTAAAGACCCCGGCTCTTCAAATTCCGACCTCGCGGTCGGAACGCTCGTCCGGGGACGCAAGGAGAGGTTTTTGCGTACCGTCCGGCTATGTTAGCGCCTATGGGGAGCCATCCCCAAAGCGGGTCGTCATATCGGAGATATGCCTTCGCAATGAGCGCGGCAGCCCTTCTCGCGAAGCGAATGCGCGCACATATCGTCGCCACTACGGCTTGCCCCCTTCTCACCCACCACCGATCCCCGCATACTGGTCTCAACACATTGCCGGGAGAACTCGCCGATGACACGCGCAGACGCAGCCGCTTTCGACAACGTCTCGGGCCTCGACGACATCTACAAGCTGCTCGCCACCCTCGACATCGAGAACGGATGGGCGAAGCGCGAGCCCTCGATGTGGGCGTTGCCGAAGCAGAACTTCGTGCCAGCCCACTGGTCGTATGCGCCGGCCAAGGCCGCGCTCAATGCCGCTGGCCGTTACGTCAACACCGAGCTTGCCGAGCGCCGCAACCTCATCCTCGTCAATCCCATTCCAGGCAACGCCTATCCGACCGTGCGCACGCTGGTCGCCGCCTACCAGATGGTCAAAGCCGGCGAGACCGCGCGCTCGCACCGCCACTCGGCGAACGCGCTGCGCTTCGTTCTCGATACGAAGCCCGGCACGTTCACGATCGTCGATGGCGTGAAGGTGCCTATGGAGCCCGGCGACGTGCTGCTGACGCCGAACTGGTGCTGGCACGCGCATGCCAACGAAAGCACGGCCGACGCCTACTGGATGGACATCCTCGACGTGCCGACGGTGCATCTGCTCAATCCGATGTTCTTCGAGCACCACGAAGAGGGCCTAGAAGCGATCACCGGGACGAACCCTGCTTCGCCTTTCCGCTTTGCCTTCGCCGAAATCAAACAGCGTCTGGAAGCAGCGCCCGAAATCGAGCCCGGTCTGCGCCGCATCGAATTGGAAGCACCCGCCGGCGGTGCAGCAATGGTGACGATAGCGCTGCACGTCGCGCGCATCGCCTCGGGCGCCGCATTGAAGCTGCCGGCAATGACGTCGAGCACCATCATGGCGGTGATGGCCGGCCGCTGCGAGATCGATACGGGAGCGGAGAAATTCACGGGCGTGCGCGGCGATGCGATCGCATTACCCGCAGGGCGAGACTACGCCGTCCGTGCGATGGAAGAAGCCTATGTGTTGACCGCCACGGATGAGCCGCTGATGAAAGCGCTCGGTTGGCACAGGCCGATACCGGCTTCCCTGAAGGGCTGAGATGCTCAAACCGACGTATGACTGCCGCAGGACAGTCGATCGATCGCGGCGAGATCGTCTAGCCGCAGATTTCCGTCTTCGCAGGGCGAGACCATACCGCGGCGCTGCATTTCGAGCAGTGCGCGGCCGAGCACATCGAGTTCGACGCCCAGGAAATCCGAGACCGTGCCGGAATGCACGTCGTCCGTGACGACGAGCGGATCACGCCCCTCCTAGCCGTTGGTGCGCGAGATCACGACGAAGAGAGCAGCCGTGCGCTCGAGCACCTCGGAGAACGCTGCCGATCGCTCGAACA
>CAMDMH010000443.1 GCA_945901835.1 Devosia equisanguinis
CTTCAAGGCGTCCGAAGGTTTCCGCAACGCGGCCGTGCGTCTGGCGAAGGAAAAGAACCTCACCGTGCGCGAGGTGCTCTATCAGAACGGCGGTGGACACCGACAGGTCGTCGGTACGCCCGAGCAGGTGGCAGACACCATCGAGCATCTGTGGCGCAGTGGGGCTGGCGACGGGTTCAACCTGATGATCGACGTGGTGCCGTCGGGCGTGGAGGACTTCGTCGCTGAAGTCGTGCCCATCCTGCAGAAGCGCGGCGTGTTCCGGCGCGAGCCGACGGCGCGCACGCTGCGCGAGAGCCTGGGACTGCCGATGCCGCGGCTTACGGCGGCGATCGCGGCGGAGTAGGCGAGGTTTGGCGATAGGGCGGGTAAGCGGTGTAGCAAATGCCTGCGGCATGGAGGGGCTTCGCCCCTTCCAACCCCAGCAAAGGGCCGGCCCTTTGGAAACCCGCTCTTGATGTCTGCTCCGTAGGTTCGCGTCGGCCGCAGCCGCGCAAAGCGCGATCCGGGGGAGGCCCAACGTTTGCTCGATTGCTCATCGCGCAGGTTCGAGCACGTGTTGACCACTCGCGTGCCAATGCTTGGGCTATAGTACCTCCCATGCCGCTCAGTCTGGGGGAGACGTCAAGATGCTACGCTGGTTGGTGTTGATTGCTACACATACGGGGATGCTGGCCGTCGGATTCGCCCTGGGCGTGTATTTTCTTCCCATCCTCACGGCGCCAAAGAGCCCCGATGCGGCCGCACTGAAGGTGGCGGCCCAGTCCGCGCAGTATTCGGCCAAGTTCCGGCGTGATCTCAAAGGCAGTGATCCCCTGCACTGGGGAGAAGGCGACGTGCATGTCGCCAAGAAGCAGATCGTCCATATCGGGCGGCTGGCGCCGGGACCCGACTACAAGCTCTATCTCGCCAAGAGCTTCGTCGACAACAAAGAAGGATTTCTGGCCATCAAGAGCCAATCCCGACGGATCGCCGATGTCGAGACCTTCAACGGGTTCATCGCCGAGGTGCCCGACGGCACGGATGTGGCCGACTTCACCACCGTCGTGGTGTGGTGCGAGGCCTTCAGCCAGTTCATCAGCGCGGCGAAGTACAGATGAGCGGTGCAGGGCTGGTGAGCCGTTCCTTCGCGGCGTAGCCCGCCTGTTTCGAGCGGCGGGCACGGCGGGTTGCGCAACGCAAAGATGCGCTGCTTACCCGCCCTACGGCGTCGGTGCGATTGCACAGCGCGGTGAACAGTGGCAGATCGGGCACAGGTGGCGCTGCCACAATAGCGCTATCATTGGCGACCCGAAAACGGTTCTTCTCCGCGCCGCCACGACCGAGTGCCCTCCCCCAATGGCCCATTTCATCGAGCAACTCGTCAATGCCGTTACGCTCGGCGCCATCTATGGCTTGATCGCGATCGGCTACACGATGGTCTACGGCATCATCGGGATGGTGAACTTCGCGCATGGCGACGTGTTCATGGTCGGCAGTTTCATCGCGCTGCTGTTCATCCTGCTGCTGGGCCTATCGGGCTCGATGCCGATGATGCTGCTGATCCTGGCGCTGGCCGCGGTGCTGCTGCTTGCGATGGCGCTGACTGCGGTGTGGGGCTGGACGATCGAGCGCATTGCCTACCGTCCGCTGCGCGGTTCATTCCGGCTGGCGCCGTTGATCTCGGCGATCGGCATGTCGATCGTGCTCGCCAATCTCGTGCAGATCCTGCAGGGCGCGAACGTGAAGCCGCTGCAACCCATCGTGACAGGTGGGATCACTCTGATTGCGGGCGAAGAGGGCAGGAGCGGCGCGGGCATTTCGAACATCCAATTGCTGATCATCGTCACGACGCTGACGTTGATGGGGCTGTTCACCTGGATCGTGAAGGCCACACCCCTGGGGCGGGCGCAACGGGCGGTGGAGCAGGACCGCACGATGGCGGCGCTGACCGGCGTCGACGTCGACCGCACGGTCGCCATCACGTTCGTGATCGGGGCGGCTTTGGCGGCGGTCGCCGGCATGATGTTCTTGCTCTACTACGGCGTGATCGATTTCTACATCGGCTTCGTCGCGGGGATCAAAGCGTTCACGGCGGCAGTGCTGGGCGGCATCGGCTCCCTGCCCGGCGCCATGCTCGGCGGGCTTGTCATTGCGCTCGTCGAGACGTTCTGGGCCGACTGGGTCGGCAGCGCTTACAAGGACGTCGCGGCGTTCTCGATCCTCGCCATCATCCTGATCTTCATGCCGCAGGGGCTTCTGGGACGGCCCGAGGTCGAGAAGGTCTGAGGCGATGAGCGCTGACATGGCGAACAAGGCCACGGGGCCCGGATCAGGATCGCAGCCGGTATCGCCGCGTCTGTCGGCGGTCGAAGCCGTCACCGATGCGGCGCAATGGGCGGTAATCGCATTTTTGCTCTCGGTGCCGCTGCTGGCGTGGCGGACGATCGACACGCCGACGGCGCTCGATCTCGTATCGCGGTGGCCTGTCGTGGCGGAGGCTGTCGCCATCGTATTCGCGGGGCGGCTCGCGATGCTACTGGCGGTGCTGACGCCGGGGCGGCCGCTAGAGACGCGTGGGATGATCGGGCCGCACGCCATCGGCGCCGGGTTTTGCGCCATGGTCTCGGTGGGCCTCATTGCCGCCTTCGGATGGCTCGCCGGTTTCGAGATCGCGGGGTGGTGGCGGTTCCGGCTGTTGCTGGTGTCGTGGCTCGCGTTCCTGATCGTGTTCCAACAGACATCGCTGGGCCTGCTCTTCGCATCATTGGCGCGATGGCTTTCGGGGACGAAGCTGACGGCATACCTGCCGTGGGTGGGTCTCGGTGCGCTCGTGGTGTTTCCGATGCTTCCCATTGCGGATCGGTACACGCTCGATCTCGGGGTGCTGGTGCTGACGTACGTGATGCTGGGCTGGGGGCTCAACATCGTCGTCGGGCTCGCGGGGCTGCTCGATCTGGGCTACGTCGCGTTCTATGCGGTCGGCGCCTATGCCTATGCGCTGCTCGCCTTGAATTTCGGGCTATCGTTCTGGATCTGCCTGCCGCTGGCGGGAATTCTCGCGGCGTTCTGGGGTGTGCTGCTGGGCTTTCCCGTGTTGCGGCTGCGCGGCGACTATCTCGCGATCGTGACGCTGGCGTTCGGCGAGATCATACGGATCGTGCTGCTCAACTGGGGCAGCCTGACGGGCGGGCCCAATGGCATCTCGGGTATCCCGCGGCCGAGCTTCTTCGGGCTCGTGTTCGAGGCGACGTGCGGGCCGGGCAGTTTCTGCGGGTTCTTCGGCATCGAGCATTCGTCGCTGCACCGGATCATGTGGCTCTACTACATCATTCTGGTGCTGGCGCTGTTCACGGCGTGGGTGACGACGCGGGTTCGCCGGCTGCCTGTCGGGCGCGCGTGGGAAGCGCTGCGCGAGGACGAGATCGCGTGCCGGGCGCTGGGGCTCAACACGACGCTGGTCAAGCTGTCGGCGTTCGCGATGGGGGCGATGTTCGGCGGCTTCGCGGGCTCGTTCTTCGCGACGAAGCAAGGTTTCATAAGCCCCGAGAGCTTCACGTTCATGGAGAGCGCGACGATCCTCGCGATGGTCGTGATGGGCGGCATGGGCAGCCAGATCGGCGTCGCGATCGCGGCCCTCGTGATGGTCGGCGGGATCGAATTGTTCCGCGATCTCGAACTCTACCGGATGCTCGTGTTCGGTCTCGTGATGGTCGCGATGATGATCTGGCGGCCGCGCGGCTTCGTTGGTTCACGCACGCCGACGATCGTGCGCGAGCATGGCGCTGTCGTTTCGGCGGGGAACGTCAGGGAGGGCCACGGATGAACTCCGTGCCGATCCTCCAGGTAGCGAATCTCACGATGCGGTTCGGCGGGCTCACCGCCGTCGATGATGTTTCGTTTGCGGCGCGCCGCGGCGATATCACGGCGCTGATCGGGCCGAACGGCGCGGGCAAGACGACCGTCTTCAACTGCATCACGGGTTTCTACAAGGCGAGCGGGGGCTCGATCGTCGTCACGCGCGAGGATGGCCGGCGGTTCGATCTCCATCGCATGGCCGATTTCCGGATCACGGCGAAGGCCGGCGTGGCGCGTACATTCCAGAACATCCGGCTGTTCTCCGGGATGACGTGTCTGGAAAACTTGATGGTGGCGCAGCACAACGTTCTGATGAAGGCGTCGGGGTTTTCGGTCA
>CAMDMH010000444.1 GCA_945901835.1 Devosia equisanguinis
GCTCGAAATGGCTTACAAGACCATATTGGTGCATTTGAACGACGAGCGCCGGGTGGGGCAGCTCATCGACGTCGCCGGATACGTCGCTGATCTGAACGAAGCGCATCTGATCGGTCTCTACGTCGTGCCGTCGTTGGTCGTGGGTTCCCTGGGTGGGGTCGGCAGCCGGCTCGCGCAGAGTGGCCGGTCGGCCTTCAAGGAAGAGGCGAAGCGTATCGAAACGGCCTTCCTCGAGGCGATGAAGGGGCGTGCGGGCGTTTGCGAGTGGCGCGTATTGGAGCCGCCGCGCGATCATCCCGGCACCGCTGAAGCCGTTATCGAGCAGGCACGCAGCGTGGATCTCGTCGTGGCGAACCAGGCGGATACCGACTGGGAGTACAGCCTGCTTCTCGATTTTCCGGAGCGGCTTGCGCTGGAAAGCGGAAGGCCGACGCTGATCGTGCCGAATGCCGGCCGTTTTCCACGCGTCGGCCAGAGGGCGATGGTCGCCTGGAACGGCAAGCGGGAGGCGACGCGGGCGGTTTTCGATGCGATGCCGCTGCTACAGAGCGCCAAGGCCGTGCGAGTGCTGTGGGTCAATCCCGGGCGCATGGCTGCCAACACGATGGGGCGCACGCCGGGCGAGGATCTGGCGGCGACGTTGGCGCGACAGGGCGTCAAGTGCGAGCTGAGCAGCTCTGTGACGGCGGGCATCGAGGTCGGCGACGACCTACTGTCGCGGCTGGCCGATTTCGGAGCCGATCTTCTGGTGATGGGTTGCTATGGGCATTCGCGCCTTCGCGAGTTCGTCATGGGCGGGGCGACGCGCGAGATCCTCCGGCATATGACGGTGCCGGTACTGATGTCGCACTGATCGGCGGGGAATCGTGAAGAGGAGCGGCTGCCTGGTCTCGATGGACCGGGCGGCCGGCTTTGTTTCGTGCAGCCGCAACCACATATGCTTCGCAGGCGAGTTCGTGCAAGCCGTGCTGACGAACGGAGATCGCGATGAGCGGCCTGGCTGATGAGCCGTCGTCGGGGATTGCACCGGATCAGGCGGAAGTCGTCGCGTATCTCGGGGCGGGTGCGGCATTCGGCGGAGGCGTGGTCGAGCGGCACGACACGCATGGCGCACTGGTGTTTCAGGGGGGGCGATACCGCGCTCAAGATCAAGCGGGCCGTGCATTTCGCCTACATGGATTTCTCCAGTCTCGTGAAACGTCGTGCCGCGCTCGAAAGAGAGTTCGAGGTCAATCGTGCCAACGCGCCGGAAATCTATGTCGGGGTGGAACCTGTCACGCGAGAGGCCGATGGGAGCCTGAAGCTCGGCGGCGATGGGGAAGCCATCGAATGGGCGCTTCGGATGCGCCGCTTTCCACAGTCGGCATTGCTATCGCGCCGGCTCGCCGATGGCCTCGACGTGGCAGGCCTGAAAGACTTGGCGGACGAGGTGTCGAGATCGCATCGGGATGCGCCGATTGCACGTGGCGCCATGGCGGTGGCGTCGCTCGAAGCCGTCATCGCGGAAATCACCGGGGAGCTTCGTGGGACTGCCGACCCGCAAGGCGGCGTGGGCGCGTTTCGCGATGCAGCGCTCGGGCTTCTGTCGGCTGTTCAACCTGTAATCGAAAAGCGGGCGGCGGCGGGCAAGGTCCGGCGGTGCCATGGGGATCTGCATCTCGACAATATCGTCATCATCGATGGGCGGCCGAGGTTGTTCGATGCGCTCGAATTCGACGAGGCCCTGGCGACGGTCGATACGCTGTACGATCTCGGGTTTCTGCTGATGGACCTCGACGCGCACGGTTATCGTGGACAGGCAAACGCGGTCCTCAACCGGTATCTGTGGAAGAGCCAGGATACCCTCGATCTGGAAGGGCTCGCGGCGATGCCCCTGTTTCTCGCTTTGCGGGGCGGCGTGCGGGCGATGGTTGCGGGGCAGCGGGCTGCAGCGGCGGACGGTCCGGCCAGGGAGAGGTCGCGGTGCGACGCAGAGCACTATCTCGCGCTCGCCCTGCACTACCTGAAGCCGCGTGGTCAGGGATTGGTGGCTGTCGGGGGGCTGTCGGGGACGGGCAAGTCGACGCTTGCCGCAGGGCTAGCGCCGCTGCTCGGACCATCGCCCGGCGGGGTGCACCTGCGCAGCGATCTCGAGCGGAAGGCATTGCACGGGGTCGACGAACTGACTCGGCTGCCGGACGAGGCCTATTCGGCTGATGCGAGCCGGCGGGTCTACGATGTCATGGCCGACAAGGCTCGGCTCGTATTGGGGGCGCGTCATGCCGTCGTGGTCGATGCGGTGTTTTCATCGCCGGCCGAGAGGGAGGCTTTCGAGCGTCTGGCCGATGCCTGTGGTGTGCCGTTCGTCGGGATCTGGCTGGAGGCCGACGGCGCCACGCTTCTGGAAAGGGTCGAGGCCCGGAAGGGCGATGCATCCGATGCAACGGGTTCGGTTGTGCGTCGGCAATCGGCTCGGGGTGTCGGGGCTATCGCGTGGACCGTCATCGATGCCGGCGGTACCGTCGCGGAGGTGCAGTCGATGGCCATGGCGATCGTGCGGCGGGCTATTCCGGAGTGCTCGATTCTCCGGTAAGTAAACCTGCGTATGCGCGGAAGGGCCGCTGAGAATTTGGTCACCATCTGGGCCGCACAACACACTCGAAAGCCCCCGGCCCTTAGGGCCGGAGGCTTTGAGTAGGATCAGTCGTATCGGCGTGGACTAGAGCTTGTGAGCCATGCGCTCGCGCTTGGTGGCGAGGTAGCGCTGGTTGAAGCGCGAGGCCTGCACGACGTGCGGTACCTGCTCGACGACAGTGATGCCGAGGTCGCGCAGGGCGTCGACCTTCATCGGGTTGTTGGTCATGAGCCGGACTTCGGTAGAACCGAGATCCTTGAGGATCTTGACCGCCAACTCGTAGTCACGGGCATCGACGGGTGCGCCGATCGAAAGGTTCGCGTCGACCGTGTCGAGGCCACGATCCTGGGCGGCGTATGCCTTCATCTTGTTGACGAGGCCGATACCGCGCCCCTCGTGGTGAGGAAGGTAGATGATGATGCCGTGCGAACTCTCGACCACCTTCTCCAGCGCCTTCTGGAGCTGCTGGTAGCAGTCACAGCGGAGAGAGTGGAAGATGTCGCCCGTCACGCAACCCGAATGGACGCGCACCAGCGGCGCTTCGAGCTTGGCGCCCTCGCGCTTATGAACCAGCGCCATCGCCTGATACGACACGCTATCGTCTTCGTAGGCGTGAGCCTCGAACATTACTTCCTTGCCCTGGAACTCGATGGGCAGGACGGTATGGGCAGTATCAAGAAACATCGGGGCCTCCGAACGGCGCGTCGTATCGTGCGCGACCTTGCGCTCCATGACAACAGCCGTTCTAGCACCTAGGCCAACAGGCAGGGGCGTCACAGAAGCCACGCCATTCGAGTGCAAGCCGTTGGCTGATACTGCCTGGGCCGAAAGAATACTGTTCGACATTGTCCGCCTCGGTTCCGAAACGCTTTGCTGGCTCATAGTTACAGTCGCTTTAGTGGTGATCATTGGTCTCTACTGAGGTCTCTACTTACATCGACGCCTAGCCGGATCACTGGTCCGGCAGGGCGCGTTACGACTTCATCGAGGCACACCGGTCCGGCGGATGCGAAAGAGTGCAACCGCGCACCTCTGGTGCTTGCCACGATGAGGATTGTTCATGAACAGTCGGGCTCGCTGATCGGTTTCATACTCGAACATCGATTTACGCCCCCAGCCTGCTTTCGTGCCGCGCTGCACAGGGCAAGCTCTCTCAGCACTTCATGACACCCCTAATGGCCTCTGGTGGATGAACTGAACCTGAACGGTTTCCCGCCCGATCGTTCAGGCGGACGACGACCGGCACGCTGCCGACCGGGCTGGTGGAGACGGCCATTGGTGAAAAAGGGTTACGGGCCCGCTACCTCGTCGTGTCCTGAAGCCGGATCCGCCGGGTCTGCTGCTCTCGTCTGCCTTCGCATATGCTGTCTTGGTTGACGAAACCTGAACGAAATTTAAATCTAAGGAGCCTCTTGCAAAACGCCGAAAGGCGGATCGGTTGCGGGTGGTCGGCGACCGTCGGCGGGGCGCCTTGTCGTTGCTTGTTATGACATGACGCCCCTCACGCCGCAATTCACACACACCTCGACCGTCGGCGCCCTTCATTCCCTGA
>CAMDMH010000445.1 GCA_945901835.1 Devosia equisanguinis
GCACCCAACTCTTCGCCATTGCGCGGGTCGGTGTTCGCCATCACGATAAGAAGTTTCTTGGCCATCGCATCCTCCGCCCGATTCGATCCAGCGCCCCGGTTCTTGTCGCCGGTCGACATAAGCCCGACTGCATTCGCTTTTCGCTTCGAAGCTAGCTCGCTGGAGTGGTGTTTACAAGCAAATATTCGCATTCTTGAATTAACGGGTACAGCGTTCTGCGTCACCGCATCCAGCCCGCTATTTCGACCATGCCCGTCATGATGTGGACCAGCGCGTCCTCCATCGCCGGCGCGGCGCGGGCGATGCTCGGCAACGTACCCGCGACATCGGCGGGCACTTCGTCGAACTCCATGACGAGATCTTCGATCATTGCCGGACGCACCCCGAGGTGGCCCGTGAAACCCAACACGTTCGCGCCGATCTGCCAGACGGCAGGCTCGCCCGCCTCGTCGACCGCCAGGATCTCGGCATACGCGGGCGGAACCGCGCGGTCGCGGCCATACCTCACGAAGCGAAAGCTTTCCGGCAGATGACCGGCAAGCGCGCCGTCCTTGATGCGGCGGGCCGTATCGACACTGCAGGTTAGCGGTGCTGCGGACGTCGTGCCGTCGGCAGCCAATGCGAGGATCTGACTGCCGAGCCCGAAGCCGATGACGGGCTTGCCCAGCATCAGGCAGGCACGGGCGAGTTTGACCTCCCCGTCGAGCGACGGCAGCAGCCGGCCGTTCGTCGCTGAACCCCAGGCTCCCCCACCGACTAGCATCAAGCCGTCCCCGATCGTCATGATGTCAGGCAATCGCCCCCCGTCCGCAAAAGGCCTGTGGTATCCGAACCGGATGCCGCGGCCTTCGAGATGATCCTCGATATGGCCCAGCCATTCGGACTGCGTGTTCTGGACGATGCTGACGTGTTTCATGGGACGCGACCGTTGCTGCCACGATGGCACTACTGAAGGCAGCCGGTCTTGAAGGCAGCCGGCACGACGTCAAGCAGGAGGCATACCTGCCTCGATCTCCTCGCCACCGACGTACGGCTCGCCGGGCTTCTGCATACCGAGCTGATGGCGGATCTTGCGCAGATCGGCCGGGCGCGGCTGAAACGGATAGCTGGCGATGTTCGACGGGGGGCTGTCGCCGTAGGGGCGATCGCAAGCCGACAGGTCCTCGCGGAATTTACCAGGGCAACCCGAGGTACGGAACGCGAGGCCCTCGTCGATAACCGTGTCCAGCTCCGACTTCGGCAGACCGAAGTCGATCACGCGGCCAGCCTCGTCGAAGCGCATGTGATCAACGCGCACACCGCGATAATCGATCAGATAGCGCGCGATCTGCACCCGGCGCCACTGGTCGCGTGGGGTCGCCGGCAAGTGGTCCATCAGCGAGCCCTTCTCCGGGAAGAAGCAGAACATGTGGCTGTGGCCGCCCATGTCGACGAGCCGCTGCACGAGGCTCAAGGTGTCGTGCTCGGTCTCGCCCATACCTACGATGATGTGCGCGCCGAACTTCTGCTTGCCGAAGATGTCGCGCGCGTCCTCGAGGATCTCCCAGTATTTCCCCCAGGAATGCGGCGACTGAACGCCCCGGCCGCGGGTGCGATCGAAGATCTCCGGGGTCGCTGCGTCCAGTGCTACTGTGAAGATGTCCGCGCCCAGATCTTGTAAGGTATCGACGTCGCTGCGCGTCATCGTCGTCGGATTGGACAGGATCGATACCGGCACCGTCGCCGGATCGATGCGATCGGTCCAAGCCTTCAGAACCGACACCGTGTCGGCATCCGAATTGGGATGCGTGATCATCGAGATGCACATGCGGTGGAACGGCGTTTTCTCGCCGTCGCTCGCGACCTTCTCGACGATCTGCGCCATCGGCACCGCCGGCCAGTCGACGCGGATGAAATTGCGGTCGGCATAGTCGCGCTCGGCCTCGCGGTGTCGCGCCAGACCGCAATACGCACAGTTGGCGCGGCAGCCTTCCGGATAGCTCAGCAGCAGGTTCAGGCAGCGCGTGCAGCCACAGCCGAACATCCGGCCGGGCATGATGCCCAGGGTGATCGCGGCCGCCGTCGACATCTGCACGTATTCAGGCGAGCGCATGTGCGGTGCGAGGCGATTGTTGTTCGGCAGATAGACGCCTTCAGGCGGCAAGTTGGCGTGTTTGACGCGCCCGCCGTTCTTCGCCTCGCGCGGAGTCGGCGCGGGGCTTCGCGGGATCATCGCCTCGAGAGCGTTGAAGTCGAGCCCATTGGCGCCCACGGCGGAGGGGAGTGCGACTTCGCGTTTCAGGCAGCTCATATCTCGTTCCTCACCCTGCGCAGGACGTCGTCATCGGCTGAGAATTCATATTGCCGCCGATCTTGATCGAGCAGCACGCGTGCTGCTGTTCGTACGGCCGGCCGATCGCCTCGCTCAAGGCGACCGCGCCATCGGCGGGAAACGCGATGCCGTCGAGCCCAGCCATCACGGCGTAGGCGTCCGTGACGCGCTTGTGCATGCCGGCGGGCCGCGCGCAGCCGAGCAGGACCTGTTTGTCGGCCAAGCGGTGTCGCGCCTCCATGAAGATGCGGCCGACGTCCGATGTGGCGGGCGTCACGAAAGTGCCGGTCCGCGCGTAGAACGGCATGACGACGACCAGCACCAGCGACTGGATGCGATGCCGCGCGCAGATGTCGAGCGCGTTGGCCTCGCCGAGAATGCGCCCGTAGTGCAGCCCGATGACGATGTGCGGCACCACCTCCATCTGCGTCGAGCACAGTGCAGCCAGCGTCGCCTCGAACTCGTCCACGCTGCGGTCGAGATGATAGACGTCGCGGATCGTCTCCACCGAGCCGATCACGTCCATCATTGCGGTATCGACGCCGGCACTCGCCATCGCCCTGGCGCGCGGCTCGTCCAACAGTGCCGAATGGATCGCCACCTTCAGATGGGGGAAATCGCGCTTCAGCTTCTCCACGACGGGAAGGTACTTCTCGTACTTGATTTCGTTCCTACGGTTCGAGCCACCCGACAGCAGGAAGCCCTGAAGGTCCTGCAGCATGACGAGATCGCGCACCTTGGCGTCGAGCATCGCCGGGCTCGTCGCCGGGATCATCGGCTCGAGGATCTTCGCCTGACAGTGGTCGCAGTCGAGGGCACAAGCGCCAGCCGTCACGGAGAACGCGGGGAACGAGTTCTTCGAGCAGCCCTTCATCTCCGATGTGGAGTATTCCTTGAAGGTCGGTGTCGAGAACCGGATCGGACCGCCGAGGCCACGGGCTTCCATCTCGGCCACGAGGTTCGCGTCGAAATCCGCATCGTCGTAGGCTTCTATCCGCTGGAGGCGCGTCAGCCAGACCGAGCCGTCCCCGCCGACTGAAGCAACTCGCGGCGAAAGGGGCTGCACTCCGTCCATTTCTCGCTCCCTCGAACCACTTTGAAGTCAGATATGCGCATGTTTTAACGTAACATCGGGATAACCCGGGGGCAAGGTAGAGGAACGTGCCGTGCAGCGCATCGCCATAACAGGCATCGGCTGTCGATTTCCCGGCGGCGTCGAATGCGCTGGCAGCTACTGGTCGCTCCTGGAGCAAGGCCGCTGCGCGATTACCGAGATCCCGGCCCGCCGCTGGGCCCTGCGCGGCTTCCACGATTCCACGCCCGAACTCCCCGATCGCTCCTACGCGAAGTGGGGTGGCTTTCTCGACGACGTCAGCGGCTTCGACCCTGGCTACTTCGGTCTCAGCCCGCGTGAGGCCGAGGCGATGGACCCGCAGCAGCGCCTGCTGCTGCAGGTCGCCTGCGAGGCGGCAAGCGATGCGCGGCTGCCGATCGCAGCGCTCAGGCGTGCGAATACCGGCGTATTCATCGGCGTCTCCAACGTCGACTACGGCCTGCTTCAGCGCTATCGGTCCGATCATGGGGATATCCAGGCCGGCACCGGGACGGCGCTTTCGATCGTCGCCAACCGCGTGTCCAACCGGCTCGATCTGACCGGACCGAGCCTCGGCGTCGACACCGCGTGCTCGTCGTCGCTGGTGGCCGTCGATACCGCGTGCCGCCATCTGACGGACGGCTCCTGCGACATGGCGCTAGCCGGCGGGGTCAACATCCTCCTCGATCCCCGGATGTTCATCACGTTCTCCCGCGCGCACATGCTGTCACCGACGGGACGCATCCGCGCGTTCGA
>CAMDMH010000446.1 GCA_945901835.1 Devosia equisanguinis
GCGGCGGCAATGTGGACCGCTATGTGACCGGTGTATCGGCGCCGACGACGCCGTCGGTCACGAACGCGATCGGAATGGCAGGTCTGCACGGCGGCGCAGCGGAGATCGTCGGCGCATGCTGGACGGCGACGCACGCCGACATGTCGCGCGCAGCCACCCGGTCCAGCGTCGATTTGCGGTGCTGGGCAAACGTGGTGCGCGATGCCGCTTCCGGCGAGCCGCCGGTGTTGTCGCGCCTTTCGGCGCGCAGGCAACTCCCCGCCGGTCAGCGCAGCCCGTTGGTCGGCTTCCGCATCGCGCGCGATCTTTGACCGCCAACTTTTCATTCACTGTTGTCCGCACTGCGAGGTCGCAGAGTTGGGACTTGCGCCACGGAAAGTGGATAATAGTCCGCCCACAGCGTTTCTCCCCCCCCCTTTGTGGGGGAGGTGCCCCGAAGGGGCGGAGGGGGGTGCGCAGACGAAACATCCAG
This sequence comes from Devosia equisanguinis, assembly GCA_945901835.1. Lineage (GTDB taxonomy): Bacteria > Pseudomonadota > Alphaproteobacteria > Rhizobiales > Hyphomicrobiaceae > CAMDPA01. The sequence continues at coordinate 473 of CAMDMH010000446.1, forward strand.
TTTCCGTGTCCCTGCCGGCGCCGCCCCCCCCCCTCCGGCGCTACGCGCCACCTCCCCCACAAAGGGGGGAGGAGAAACTCGAACGCCTGCTCAAGTCTGTTGCACGCCTTCTTATTCCCAGCCGAGCGCCCGAGCGATCACGGCTTCGGCGGGCACATCGGTGAGTTCGGTACGCCGCCACGCGATGACCTGATCGGGGCGGATGAGTGCCAGATCCGTCTCGTAGAGATCGTAGGCTTCCTCGTCGTCGCAATCGACGACCGCGAGATCGATGCCGCGCTTCGCCGCCGCCGCAACGAACGGCGCGGCATCACCCGGCCTGGGGCCGAGCCGCAGCAACGTCCAGTAGAAGCCGAACGTATCGTAGAGCGAACGTCCGTCCTGAAGCCAGATGTGCGGTGCGCGCCCCCCCGGCTTACCCGTCGGCACGTAGACATTCGGGCCGTCAGGCGGGGGTGGCGAGCCGTCTTCGAACACGATCGGGGAGCCGTCGTAGCGTGCACCGAGCGTGAAGCCGGGGATGTTGAACTCTGCGCGCGCGTGATTGCCGAGATACTCGCCCGCCCGCCGGCGCGCGGCCTCGCCCGCCGCCGTATCCGTCTCGAGTGCCGGCGTCGCGCGATAGAGCCCGACCGAATCGGCGAACTTCCGTGCATTGCCCGTATTGCGGATCGCGACCGGCCGCCGCTCGGCCTCGTAGCTGTCGAGCAGCGCCGCGGGCGCCTGTCCCTTGATGACGGCGGCGAGCTTCCAGCCCGCGTTCACCGCGTCCTCGATCGCGGTATTGTAACCCATGCCGCCGGTCGGCGTGAACAGATGTACCGCATCGCCGCCGAGCAGCACGCGGCCGTTCTGGAACTTCTCCGCGACCAACGCGCGCCCCGCGAGCCACGTGTCGCGGGACAGGATCTTCGCATCGATCTTCGTGCCCATCGCCTGCTCGAACATGGCCAGAGCCGAGTCGTCGGTGATCGCCTCGTCGGACTCGCCCTCGCGAAGCTGGGTGTGGAACGCGAACTCGCCCTTGCCGTCGACGGAGGCCATCAGCGCGCGCCGTTCCCGGTTGAAGGTCCAGTACATCCACGCCTTGGGATGCGGGCAAGCCTTGTAGAAATCCGGCGCCGACAGATAGATCGCGTGCATACGACCGCCCATGAAGTCGCGAGCCGCAATCGCTTCCCCGCCGTATTCGTAGCCGTACTGGCGCCGCACGAAGCTGCGCGGACCATCGGCGCCGAACAGATAGGACGCGGTCACGTCGCGCTCATCGCCCGACTTCACGTTAGCGATGCGTGCCTCGATCCGCTCGCCCGTGTCGCGGAAGGATACCAGCCGCCAGGCGTAGTTGACCGAGATGCCCGGCAGCTTCTCCGCATGCCGCCGCAGCACCTGCTCGACGAACTTCTGCGACACGCGATGCGGCAGCTCTGCCGCACTCCACGAGCCGCTCATTTTCTTGATGAGCCGGCGCGCCTCGCCAGCGGCCGGCAGTCTGAATCGGGTGATCTCGTGCTTCGCGTAGCGGGTGAAATAGGCGATGTCAGTCGGATAGTCGTCCGGCAGGCCCATCGCCCTGACTTCTTCGACGAAGCCGAGCCGCCGGTAGTGCTCCATGCTGCGGGCCTGCGTGGCGTTGGCCTGCGGGTTGAACGCGGTGCTCGCCTTCTGGTCGACGACGACGGCAGTCACCCCGCGACGTCCGAGTTCGTTGGCGAGCATCAGCCCGCACGGTCCGCCGCCGATGATGAGAACGTCTGCGCTCGAAGGGATCATGGGGGGCCCGGTGACTACTCGATATCGGAAGCGAGGAATGCAGGCGCTTGCAGACAAACGCAAGCCTGCCCCTTCCCACTGTCTCGAACGAGTCGAGTCGGGGGAGCATTTTTCCGCTCGATCAAATCGAGAGGGAGCGACGGAGAAGCTACTTCCCCTTCGCCTTCACATAGCTGCCGGGTGCGTCCTCGATGGTCCCGAGCTTCTTGCCCGGTGTGCGCGCCTCGCTCATGCCCTTCGACTGCTTGGCGAGCCACGCCGAGAAGTGCGGCCACCACGAGCCGGGCGTTTCCTTGGCACCCTCCATCCACTCGTCGAGGTTGTCGACGCGGTCGGAGTTGGTCCAGTACTGGTACTTGATCTTCTTGGGGTCGGGCGGATTGACGACGCCGGCGATGTGGCCCGAGCCCGACATCACGAACTCGACCGGGCCGCCCAGCATGAGCGCGCCTGTGTAGACCGAGCGCACCGGCGCGATGTGGTCTTCCTTCGCGGCAAGATGATAGACCGGCAGCTTGATCTTTTTGAGATCGAGCTTCTCGCCGGCCAGCACGAGATCGCCCTTCGCCATCCTGTTCTCGAGATAGAACTCACGCAGGTAGAAGTTGTGGTTCGCCGCGGGCATCCGCGTCGAATCCTGGTTCCAGTAGAGCAAGTCGAACGGGAACGGCTTGCGGCCCAGCATGTAGTTGTTGATGACGTAGGGCCAGATCAGATCCTTCGGCCGGAGCATGTTGAACACGCCGGCCATCGCGCTGCCTTCGAGGTATCCGGTCTTGTCCATCCGCGCTTCGAGGCTCTTCAACTGCTCGTCGTCGATGAACAGCTTGAGATCGCCGGCCTTCGTGAAGTCGGCCTGCGCCGTCAGGAAGGTCGCCGACTGGAACACGTCCTCGCGGCGCGCTGCCAGATAAGCCAGCGTCGCGTAGAGGAGAGTGCCGCCGACGCAGTAGCCCAGCACGTTACACTTCTTCTCGCCTGTCTCCCGCTTCACGGCGTCTGCCGCGGCCAGGATGCCTTCCTTCATGTAGTCCTCGAACGCCTTGTGCTTGAGACGCTCGTCGGGATTGACCCAGGACACCACGAATACCGAGAAGCCCTGGTCCACCATGTATTTGATGAACGACTTCTGCGGCGAGAGATCGAGAATGTAGAACTTGTTGATCCACGGCGGCACGATCAGGAAAGGCACGGCGCGGACCTTGTCCGTCGTCGGCGTGTACTGGATGAGCTGAAGCAGGTCGTTCTGGAACACGACCTTGCCCGGCGTCACCGCGATGTTCCGGCCGACCTCGAACGCCGAGGTGTCCGTCTGCGAGATCTTGAGCTGATCGTCGGAGCGGCGCACGTCATCCAGCAATTGCTTCATGCCCGCGACCACGTTCGCCGCATTGCTAGCCATCGTTTCGCGGATCACTTCCGGGTTGGTCGCGGGAAAGTTCGTCGGCGCGAACGCGGCGGCCACCTGCTTCAGCGCGAACTCCGCCTGATGGCGGCTGCGCTCGTCGAGCCCTGATGTGTCGTCGAGCAGTTGCTCGGCCCAGCGGACGGTAAGCAGGTAGCTCTGCTTCCAGAAGTCGAAGTACGCGTTGGAGTTCCACTCCGGGTCGCGGAACCGGTTGTCGCCTACTTCGGGCTCGGCCACGGGATGACTTTCGACGCCGGCGATCTTCTGCAACGTGTTCTGCCACACCTGCAGGTAACCCGCGACCAGCGTCCCTTGTGCTTCCGACAGCCGTGAAGGATCGGACATCCAGGATTGCCAGAGCGTCGCGAACGCCTTCGAGGGCTCTGGCATCTCGAGGCTGCCGGACGACGCCGACGGCGGCTTGGCCATGGCGGCGACACCGCCCTGCTTTTCGACCATCTCGGCCCACACCTTCGCGCCCATTTCCATCGCGCGCAGGATGTT
>CAMDMH010000447.1 GCA_945901835.1 Devosia equisanguinis
CGGCGTCGATGAGCGCGGTCTGGAGGCCCCATGAGCAGCGATCGGGGTGTCGGGGTGGAGGGGCCCGCGGGAAGGGGGGCGGCTCCCAGCGGGGCGTCAGACTGGCCCGTCCTGGCCCTGTTTATCGAGCGGGAAGCGCGCGTTGCTGCATGGGCAGCAGCCCGCCGGGACACCCTGTTCCTCTACGAGTTCGTGCGCTTCGGCGTGAAGCAGGCGTGGGCATGCCTGTTTGCAGGGTTGATGCTGGGCCTGATCATCGGCACGTGGGCGCTCTATCCGAAGGGTGCTTGGCTCGCCCGCTACGACTTCCTCGTGCTGGCCGCTGTCGCGATCCAAGGCGTGATGCTTTGGGCGCGGCTCGAAACGCCCGAGGAGGCGCGGATCATCCTCGTGTTTCATGTTGTCGGAACGGTGATGGAGATCTTCAAGACCGCGATGGGCTCGTGGATCTATCCGGAAGAAAGCATTCTGCGGATCGGTGGCGTGCCGCTGTTCACCGGGTTCATGTATGCAGCGGTCGGTTCGTTCATGGCGCGCTGCTGGCGGCTGTTCGACTTCCGGTTCACGCGGCATCCGCCACTGTGGGCGCTGGGCGTTCTCTCTGTCGCGATCTACGTCAATTTCTTCACGCATCATTTCATGTGGGATGTGCGCCCCGCGCTGATCCTCGCCGCGCTGATGCTGCTCGGGCCGGGCGTGATCCACTACAAGATCTGGCGCGTGCACCGGCGGATGCCGCTGCTGCTCGCCGCCGTGCTGACCGCCGGCTTCATCTGGCTCGCCGAGAACATCGGGACGTTCACCAGCGCGTGGATCTATCCGCATCAGCGGGGCGGCTGGACGCTCGTTTCGTTGGGCAAGCTCAACGCGTGGTTCCTGCTGATGATCCTCAGCTACACGATGGTGGCAGCGTTGAACGGGGTGCAGCATTCGCGCACTTCGAACGTAGGGCGGAATAGCGAAGCGTATTCCGCCGACGTGCTGGCGGTGCACCAGGAATAGCCGTAGGTCGGGTCAATCCCGGACGCGCGGAGCGCGAGCCGGGTGGGACCCGACAACATTCGGCAATCCGTGGATGTCGGGTCGCGGCCGGCAGTGCCGCCCTTGACCCGACCTACGCGGTCTGTTCGAGCAACTTCTCGAGCGCCGCCACGACGTCCATGCCCGCATACCAGAATCCATCGACGCCCGCAGCTTTCAGCGCGGCTTCCTGATCGCGGGGGCGGCCGGCGAGGAGGACGTGTGATGCGCCTGCGCCCTTCAAGGCCATCGCCGTTGCTTCGGCGAGTTCGGTGTAGCTCTGGTCCGAGCCGCAGATACAGGCGACGGTGGCGCCGCTCTCGGCGAACGCGCGGCCGGCGTCGGCGCTGTTGGTGAAGCCTTCGTTGGCGATTGCCGAGATGCCGCCTGCGGCGAGCAGGTTCGTGATCCACATCGAGCGGGTGGCGTGGTCGGACTGGTTGCCGAGCGAGGCAAGGAAGACGCGTGGTGGCGAGGGCAAGCGCTCGGCGGCGTCGCGAAGCGCCTCGAAAGGCTCGGCGAGGCGGCGCTTGGGGAGGGGGCGGGCGATCTGTTTCGTCGTTGCTGCGGGAGCGGCCGGCCATGGCGCGACCTTGACGCCGTCGTCGCCGAGATTTGGGAACGCGGACACGCCCGTCAGCTCGATGCGGCGCGAAGCGATGTCCTTCATACGGACTTCGGCGACGGCTGCGATCTGGTCCTGAACAAGGCCGCTCACGAGGGCCGCCTGCATGCCGCCTTCGCTCTCCCATTCCTGGAAGATGCCCCAGGCTTTCGCGGCGAGTGCGTCGGTCAACGCCTCGGTGGACCACGATCCGCCGGCCGGATCGACGATGCGGCCCAGACCGGATTCCTCGCGCAGCACGAGGCCGACGTTGCGGGCGTTGCGGTTGGCGAACGCGTCGGGCTCGCCGAGCGCCCAGGTGTAGGGCAGCACCGTGATCTCATCCGCGCCGCCCATGGCGGCGGCCGCGCACGCGGTCGTCGTGCGCAGCATGTTCACCCAGGGATCGCGGCGCGCCATCATGCGCTCTGACGTAGTGACGGCGAGCGACATGCGGCCTGCAGCATCCGCTGCGCCGCACGCCTCGGCGATGCGGGCGACGACGCGGCGCGCGGCGCGGAGTTTCGCGATCGTCAGGAAGATGTCCACGTCCGCCGACATCGACAGGGCGATCCGTGACAGCGCGTTGGCGGGCGTGAGGCCCTCGCCTTCGAGCACGCGCAGATAGGCGACGAGGGTGGCCGCAAGCGCCGCGATTTCTTGCGCTTCCGATGCGCCGGCGTCGTGATAAGGGCGGGCGTCGGCAGTCAGCGTCGCGCCGGGAGTGGGGAGCCAGGGAACGCCGGCTGCGAAGCCCTTTCCATCGGGTTTCATCAGGATGAGTTCACCCGTGCGGGCGAGCGTGCCGAGCGGGTCGATGCCGAGGCGGGAGATCCGCGCGACCGCATTGCGCTGGCGGGCGATGGTGCTGACCGCGAGGCCGGCGTGGATCGCATGCGCGCCCGGCTCCAGCGCGATGGTGATGCGCTCGAGCGGCAGGCGCGCGAGGGCTGCTAGGAGCGATGGGAAGTCGGCGGGCAAGCCGGTCTGGCCGGGGGCCGCTAGACGGATGGTGATGGCGTCCGCGCCGTTCTCGATGTCGTCGAGGGCGGCGGTGGCAAAAGCAGACGGCGTCGTTTCTGTGCGGATCTGGGCGATGCGCCAGCCGTCCTGGCCGAGCCGCGCCGCGGAGCCGCGGGTGAACGGTGCCGCGCCGGGCCGCTCGTTCGTGGCGGTTCCCCCGCGCGTATAGAGCGGCTCGATCTCGATGCCGTCGGCGGTGCGCGAGACGAGGCGTTTGCGGAAATCCCCGCCCTTCAGGACCTTGTCGACGAGCGTTCGCCATTGGGCGTCGTCGGCGCTGGGAAAGCCGGCGGCGAGCGAGATCGGGGGCGTGGCTGTCATGGGCTTTCTATGCGTTGGGCCGTTCTTGTCGGCCGATGATACGAGGCGCTTGCTTTGCGGCACAGCATAGTGGCTCGGCCGGAGACCGCCATGCGGCGATTGTCGAACACGATTGGCGTTGCGATCATCCTGGGGCGGCAGTCCAGATTGCGGGTCGATAGCGGCTCATAGTAGCGTCGTTGGGTCGGCCGGAAAGGCCCTGGCGCTTCGGGAGGTATGAATGTCAACTCGCGGAATAGTTTTGGGCGCTGCCGTGGCCGCGCTGGGCTCGGGATGGGCCGGCCTTGCCGTCGCACAGGAAGTCGTGTTGCGCGGCATCACGTCTTTCGCCGAGAAGACCATCAACTCGCGGGGCTTCGAGGGCTTCATCGACAAGGTCAACGAGCGCGGCAAGGGCAAGATCCGCATCAACTACATCGGTGGGCCCAAGGCGATGCCGCCGTTCGAGGTCGGCAAGGCGCTGCAGGGCGGCGTGGTCGACATCGCCAACGTGACCGGCGCGTTCTACACCAACGTATTTCACGAGTCCGACGCTTGGAAGCTCACGCAGAAGCCGATGTCGGAGCTGCGCCGGAACGGCGGGTTCGACTACATGATGGGGATCTACAAGGAGAAGATGAACGCGCTGATGCTGGCTCGCCAGTTCCAGAACACGCCGTTCCACGTCTATCTCACCAAGCCGATCGACAAGCCGGATCTGACCGGGCTCAAGCTGCGCATCACGCCGGTTTATCGCGAGTTCTTCTCGGCACTGGGTGCGACCGTGGTGCAGACGGCGCCGGGCGAGGTCTATACGGCGCTCGAGCGCGGCGTGGTCGACGGCTACGGTTGGCCGACGGCCGGCATATTCGATCTGGGCTGGCACGAGAAGACGAAGTATCGCGTCGATCCCGGCTTCTACCGCGCCGAAGTTTCGGTGGTGGTCAATCTGACGTCGTGGGCCAAGCTCAACGACGAGCAGAAGAAGATCATCTCGGATGCTGCTGCGGAACTGGAGAGCGGGTTCGCCGAGGTCGAGGCGAAGGAGAACTCCGGCGACATCGCCAAGCAGAAGGCGGCGGGCATCCAGACCATCGAGTTCAAGGGCGCGGACGCCGACAAGTTCCTGAAGACCGCCTATGACGCGGCGTGGGACGGCATCATCAAGCAGAGCCCCGTGCACGGTCCAAAGCTGCGGGAGTTCTTC
>CAMDMH010000448.1 GCA_945901835.1 Devosia equisanguinis
GTTCGACCGTCTCGTTGGAGATCAGTGCGGCTTAGAGCCAGCAGCTGAACCAGTCAAGATCTTGCGTTGAAAGTTTTTAGTTTTCAACAGGTGCCGCCAATCCAGTGGTCGGCACCGCTCGTCTGGGATGTTTAGATTAGTGGAATCAGAAACGGTCGTCAAGCACTGTTTTGATGCGATTTGCGCCAATGTGCGAGTTTGGAGGAGTTGCTCGCGGCGATGGGGTTTTCGTGCGCGCAGGGTCGCCCACGCAGATGATTGCAGAACTCGCGGAAAGCGAAGGGAAAAGTGAGCTTGCGATGCGATGGCTGCGGTCCGGCGAGGGGGAATTGCTCTTTGGAGACGGCTGACTTCCGGGTCGCTTGTGCGCATAGCGGTCCTGCAGAGACGGCAGTTGCCACACCGGGCCCGCGCATGTCGCGAACGTCGGATCTGATGCCCAGTCGGTGGCCGGTGCTGAAAGATCTGAGCGACGGCTGCATTCTGTGAAGTCCGGATTGCTACGACATCGGGCGCGGCTCTGGTCGAGTGGCGCGGGCTGAATTGCAACGCCGTCACCAATACCGACGTCGAGCCGTGTCGCGTCCTGTCGGGTTGGTTTGTCGCCTGATATTTGAAAGCCGATGATCACGGCCTGTCGGGGGCGTCGATCCGGTATCGCCCGACCGCGCGGGCCCGGCGGAGCCGAGTAGGGCGCAGCGCAGCCAGGGCGGTGCAGGATCGAATCTGCACGACGCGCGTTAGGCAGAATGTCGGCGAAACGGAATCCAGGTAAGGCAGGCAATGAAGCAATTCAGGTGCACAGCCTGCAAGTCCAAGGTCTTTTTCGAGAACGTGCTCTGCTTGACGTGCCGCAGCGCCCTCGGCTTCGACGAGAGTGCGATGTCGATCGTCACGCTCGAACCCAAGCGGCCGGACGATGCCGGCTACCGGATTGCCGGAAAGCCGCGCGCGGCCCGCCTCTACTGCTGCTGTAATAGCGAGCACGGCGTCTGCAATTGGCTGACGACAGACGGCAGTCCCGGCACGCTTTCCCGTGCATGCCGGCTCAACCGTACGATCCCGAACCTGTCGGAGCCCGGCAACCTGCAGGCCTGGCGCGACCTGGAGCACGCCAAGAAGCGCCTGCTCTATTCACTGTTGCGGCTTGACCTGCCGTTCGACGATATTGCGGCCGGAAACCAACCTCTGACGTTCGATTTCGTCGCCAACTCCATGACCGGCCATCTCGACGGTGTCGTCACCATCGACGTCAACGAGACTGATGCCGTCGAGCGCGAGCGCCAGCGCCAGCAGTTCCAGGAGCCCTACCGCACGCTGCTCGGCCACGCACGGCACGAGAGTGGCCACTTCTTCTGGCCCTCGCTAATCGAGCGAGCCGGCCGCTCCCAGGAGTTTCGCCGGCTGTTCGGCGACGAGCGCACGGACTATGGCGCGGCCCTCGCTCGGCACCACGACAACGGCCCGCCGGCCGACTGGAAGGATCGCCACCTCACCGCCTACGCCAGTTCGCACCCCTGGGAGGACTGGGCTGAAACCTGGGCGCACTATCTGCACATGGTCGATGCCATCGATACCGCCGAAGCAGAAGGCTTCGCGCCCCGGCCTGGCGGATCTCGCTGGAGCACGATCCTGTCGGTCCGCCGTTCCCAGCCGGACAGTTATGGAAAGGCGAGTTTCAAGTCGCTGCTGGAGCGTTGGTTACCGTTGACTCTCTCCCTGAACAACCTCAGCCGCAGTCTGGGCCATGCGGATTTCTATCCGTTCGTCATTCCCGAGCCAGCACGCCGGAAACTCGATTTCGTCCACCGCGTCGTCACACGGCAGCGTTGAACGGGAAGACGAGATCTGCCCAATCGGAAGGCGTTTTTCTTTCCACCGCACAAGTTCCAGGCGTCACCGCCTGTATTTTAATCAGGACAGCTCTTGTGCATTGCAATAGCTTGCATTCGAGAGTGTTTCTCGGAGCGCGACTGCAATGGCCAGGGTATCTGCACTCAAGAATCCAAAGACCGTTTCAGCGCTCGACGGCTACGATCCCGGAGATTTCCACTGCGAATTGCTCGGTGCCGAAAAGCAGCCCGGGCGTCAGATCGCCCCGTTGTGGCACTGCCTGGAGACGAGCGAATTGTCGGTTCTGCAGCAGCGCGCCGCTGATGCTGAACGCGAGTTGTTCAATCTCGGGATCACCTTCACCGTCTACACCGAGAAGGACGCCATCGATCGCATCCTGCCCTTCGACGTCATTCCGCGCGTGCTGAATGCGGCGGATTGGGCGCTCATCGATGCCGGCGTGAAGCAGCGCGTCCGGGCGTTGAACATGTTCCTCCACGACGTCTACCACGATGGCCAAATTCTGAAGGACGGCGTGGTGCCGAAAGACCTCGTGCTCGGCAATCCTGGCTACCGGCGAGAGATGGTCGGTCTCGATCTGCCGTGCAACACCGACATTCATGTCAACGGCACCGACATCATCCGCGATCCCTCGGGTGAGTTCCTGGTGCTGGAGGACAACGGCCGCAGCCCCTCCGGCGTGTCCTACGTCGTCGAGAACCGGCATCTCATGCAGCGGGCATTCCCCGATCTGATGCAGGGCCTCAAGGTCAGGTCGGTATCGGATTACGGCGAGCGCCTGCTGGAGAAGCTCCGCGAGGTGGCCCCTGAAGGCCTCGACAATCCATGCGTCGTGCTGCTGTCGCCCGGCATCTACAATTCCGCCTACTTCGAGCACGTCTTCCTCGCCCGCGAGATGGGCGTTCCGCTGGTCGTGGGGCGCGATCTCGTCGTCGTCGACGACCGTGTCTACGCCCACACCATCGCCGGCCTGTCGCCGGTCCACGTCATCTACCGCCGCATCAATGATGAGTTCCTCGATCCCGAAGCGTTCGATCCATCTTCGATGTTGGGCGTTCCCGGCGTCATGCGTGCGGTTCGCCGGGGCAACGTCACCCTCGCCAACGCGATCGGAACCGGCGTCGCCGACGACAAGGCCGTCTATGCCTATGTCCCGCGTATCATTCGCTACTATCTCTCGGAGGAGCCGATCCTCGCCAACGTCGAGACGAACATCTGCCGCTAGCCGGAGGGGCTCGGATACACGCTCGCAAATCTCGACAAGCTCGTGCTGAAGCCGGTCGGCGAATCCGGCGGCTACGGCATTGTCATCGGCCCCAAGGCGAGCAAGGCCGAACTCGAAGCGGCCGCCGAGAAGCTCAAGGCCGATCCCGCCAACTTCATCAGTCAGCCGATGATCGGCCTCTCGGTTTCGCCTACGCTCGTGGAGGGCGGCGCGCGCCCGCGCCACGTCGATCTCAGGCCCTACGCTGTGACCGGCAAGGATACATGGGTGCTGCCGGGCGGCTTGACTCGCGTCGCGCTGAAGGAAGGCTCGATCGTCGTCAACGCGTCTCAGGGTGGCGGCACCAAGGACACCTGGGTACTGGCGGACGACGCGTGAGATTACTTTCCCGGAATGCCGAGGCGTTGTTCTGGCTTGCTCGCTATCTCGAACGTGGCGCGAGCCTGGCGCGCGTCATCGAGATGCAGTCCTCGTTCGGTGGCCAGGATCGCGAGCGCAACTGGTCGTGGCTCCTGACGCTGCACGCCGACGAGGAGCGCTTCCGCAAGACCAAGGAAGTCTCGACCGCCGGCATCGTCGAGTTCTACGTCAACGACATCGCAAATCCCGGTTCGATCCGCTCGTCGATCCATTGGGCCCGCGAGAATGCCCGCGCTCTCAGGCCGTTCATCCCTCTGGAGATGTGGGTTCAGCTAAATGCATTCCACGCCAACGTCGAGGCGATCAGCCCCGACGACATCGATCCCGCGCGCCTCCCGCGCCTGTGCTCGGACATCCGCGCCGGATGCCTAGCCCAGGTCGGTATCGCCGAGGGCACGCTGTTCCGCGACGAAGGCTATTTGTTCTTCAAGCTGGGTCTGATGATAGAGCGCGCCGACCAGACGAGCCGCTTGCTGGACGTGAAGTTCGCGCAGGCAGCGACGGCCGGGGTATCTTCCGATCCTGGCGACGAATTCGTGTTCTGGTCGACGATCTTGCGCACCGCGGCCGCCTATCAGGTCTATCATAGGCTGGAACAGGGCCGGGCCGAGCCGGAGCGCGTCGCCCGCTTCCTGATCCTAAACCCGAGCCATC
>CAMDMH010000449.1 GCA_945901835.1 Devosia equisanguinis
CTCCGCGATCGTGTCGCGTCAGATCGATACGCGACAGCCGCAGACGCAGCCGCCCCAGCAACCGGCGATGGCCTGATAAAAAGGTTCGACGGTCATGGGCGCCTCAATGAATTCGGGCGGTGGCGGCGGCGGACGACGCAGGCGCGGCCGCGGGCGTGGCCACACGCCGATGAGCGAGATCAACGTCACACCCTTCGTCGACGTGATGCTGGTGTTGCTGATCATCTTCATGGTGGCAGCGCCGCTGCTCACAGCGGGCGTACCGCTCGATCTGCCACAGGCAAAGGGAAAGACAATCGAAGCCCAGCAGAAGGCGCCGGTGGTGGTCTCGATCACCAAGGACGGCAAGATCTTCGTGGGTGACGAAGACAAGAAGGACATGACACTCGACGAACTGGTCCCGCGGCTCAAGGCGATCTTCGAGGCGCGCGGCACCAAGGACGAAGCCATCTTCCTGCGCGGCGACATGGCGGCACAGCACGGCGTCGTCACGCAGGTCTTGGCGCGCATAAAGGAATCGGGCTTCCAGAAGGTCTCGATCGTGATCGAAGCCAAGCCGGGAGGCTGAGACGGCGGTGCCCCTCGACAACACCTCGTCTGGCTCGGCCATGGACCTTCACGGCTTCGGCCGGGACGCGAGCTATTTTGCAACACCATTCGGAGGGTGATCGGCGGTGCGCTTAAGCCTGCCATCGTCGATGCTGCTGCATGGCGGCCTTCTCGCCTGGGCCCTGGTCGGGTTCCAGGAGGTGAAGCCGTTCAAGCCGCCCGAGCCCGAACCCGTCGAAGTCGCCATCATCACCGAGGACGGCCTGACGCGCCTGCGGCAGGGCGACCGCAACGCGAAGAACCTCGAGGCGGCCGCCGCCAAGGAAGCGCCGCCCAGCCAGGCCGTGAAAGAGACGCCACGAGCCAAGCCGCCCGAGCCCACGCCTCCCCCGCCACCGCCACCCGAGCCTGCCAAGGTCGAGCCGCCGCCGGTTGCCAAGGCGGAGCCGCCGCCCCCCAAGGCCGCCGAGCCGCAGAAGGACGAGATCGCCGAACTCGCGCTGAAGGCCGAGGCGGAAGCCCAGGCAGAGGCTGAGCGCAAGGCAGAAGCCGCGCGCAAGGCCGCCGAGGAGCGCAAGCGGCTGGAAGATCTGAAGAAGCGCCAGGAAGCCGAGAAGAAGAAGCGCGACGAGCTGAAGAAGAAGCAGGACGAGCAAAAGAAGCTCGCCGAGTTGAAGCGTCAGGAAGAAGCCAAGAAGAAGCCGAGCGAGGACTTCTTCGACGACATGCAGAAGGCGTTGAAGGACAACGACCCCAAAAAGCGTGCGCCGCAGCCGTCAGGTTCGCAGGTCGCGCAGGCGTCGAACGTGAAGGGACCGCTCGCAGGTGCGCCGGAGGGGAAGGACACCCGGCTGACGGCCAGTCAAGCCAATCTGTTGGGTAGCCTCATGAAAAAGCAGGTCCAACGCTGCTGGAACATCAACGCCGGTGCCGACGGCATCGACAAGATCAAGGTCGAGATCGAGGTGAAACTCGGGCCGGACGGGCGCATCCAAGGCCAACCGAAGATCGTCAGCCGCGGATCGGGGCCGCTCTACACGGACATGGCCGACAGCGCCATGCGCGCGCTGCTGCAGTGCCAAGCCTACGACCTGCCGAAGGATCTCTACAAAGGCGGCTGGGACCACATGATCGTCGACTTCGATCCGAGCCGCATGTTCTAATGCGCCCGTCTCGGCCAGGTAGCGCCGCACAACCTCCGCAAAGTTCGTTATAACCCGGTATGCGGAACGGCGGACTTGCATCCAGTCCCGCACTGATTGTAGGGCCTGGATGTACCACTGGCACGGTTTGCAGCAGAATCGCCGCATCAGATTCGCGGGCTGAACAGCCGAGAGAACATGACCGACCTTCGCAACTACCGGGGCACCGCACTGTCTCGACGGACGCTCCTGCAGGCCACGGCGGGCGGCCTCGCCTCCTTCGCCCCGTTGACCATGATGGGGCCTGATGCCGCCGCGCAAACGCGCGTGACCGTCGATTCCGGTAACATCCAGCCTCGTCCCATCGCCATACCCGATTTCATTTCTCCGAACCCGCAACTCGGCCGCGACTTGGCGATGGTGCTGGCGGCAGATCTGCAGAATTCAGGTCTATTCAAACTATTGAACCCAAACGGCTTTCCGGAAAAGTTCAACAACCCCAGCCAGCCCCCGCGAACGCGCGACTGGGCGGCAGCTGGCGCCGAAGCCCTGGTCGTCGGACAGGTCGCCCAGGGACCAGACGGTCGCGTCCAGGTCGAATACCGGCTCTGGGATGTGGTGCTCAATCGCAACATCGACGGGAAGCGCCTCGCCAATCCGGCGTGGCGGCGGCTCGCGCATATCACGGCCGACCAGATCTACGAGAAGCTGACGCTGGAGAAAGGCTACTTCGACACCCAGATCGTGTTCGTCGACGAGACCGGGCCGAAGGACAAGCGCATCAAGCGCCTGGCCATCATGGATCAGGACGGTTTCGCCGGCAGCGTCAGGACGCTGAGTCAGGGCCGCGAAATCGTGCTCACCCCCCGGTTCAATCCCGTGAAGCAGGAGATCTGCTTCATGACCTACGTCGGCGAGCAGGCGCGGGTGGTGATCATGAACCTCGGAAGCGGCCAGCGCGAGGTCGTCGGCAACCTGCCGGGCATGACATTCGCCCCACGGTTCGCGCCGGACGGCCAGCGGCTGGTGATGAGCTTCGGCCAGGGCGCTGCGTCGCAGATCATCGAGATGGACCTGCGCTCGCGCCAGCCGCGACAGCTCACACCGCTCGACCCCAAGATCATCGACACCAGCCCGTGCTATTCGCCAGACGGCCGCCAGCTCGTGTTCGAAAGCGACCGTGAAGGCACACAGCAGCTCTACATCACCGGCCTCGACGGCTCGGGCGTGCGCAGATTGAGCCGCGGCGACGGCCGCTACTCGACCCCGGTATGGTCGCCTCGGGGCGACAACATCGCCTTCACCAAGCAGGTCAGCGGTGGCTTCCTGATCGGCGTGATCAAGCCGGATGGCACAGGTGAAAGAATTTTGACGGAAGGCTTCCACAACGAGGGGCCGACCTGGGCGCCCAACGGCCGGGTCATGGCATTCTTCCGGGAAAGCCGGGGCGCACAAGGCGGAGCGCGGCTCCATAGTATTGATATCACTGGATATAACGAGCGACAGCTGCCGACGCCGTCGTTCGCCTCGGACCCCGCCTGGTCACCGCTGCTGTCCTGACGGCCCGCTCTCGCCACCGTCGCGCGGCCGGCCGGCCCCTGCACGCGTGCTTCGAATCGAGACACCTGTTAACTATGCGCTAACCTGCGGTGTGCAAACTGCGGGCAGGTCAGGGTTTGCGCCCCGGCCGACAACGACGCCAGCCCCGCCGTTCCCTGTGGATAATGTTACGGCGTAGAGCCAGGTTCCTGGGTGCTGGAGAAACATCGCGTGGCATATTCGCATCATCGGGGTTGGAAAAGGGCCACCAATAGGCCTCCGTCCTTGATCTGCGAGGGCCACAACGGTACCCAACTAATGGCGATCGCCAAACATTAAGGAGAGCAGACGATGCAGGGTTTCAATGGTGCACTTATCGTGACGGCCGTTATCGCTTCGGTGGCGCTTGGCGCTTGCCGTCGTGAGGTCGAGCACACGCCGATGAAGCTCGGCGCGGAAGTTCCGGCCGCGGCTGAAATCGCTCGCTAATCT
Organism: Devosia equisanguinis; assembly: GCA_945901835.1. Classification (GTDB taxonomy): domain Bacteria; phylum Pseudomonadota; class Alphaproteobacteria; order Rhizobiales; family Hyphomicrobiaceae; genus CAMDPA01. The sequence goes on from CAMDMH010000449.1 coordinate 3,723, forward strand.
TTGTCGCGTCGAAACTCAACAGGAGATTAAGTCATGAAGGGCGTAATCGTTATCGCTGCTGCTATCGTTGCAGTTGCACTGGGTGCATGCCGTCGTGAAGTCGAGCACACCCCGATGAAGCTCGGCGCGGAAGTGCCGGCTGCTACCCAGACCCGCTAATAGCGGAATCTGGTTTGGGAGCGCTCCGCGTTTCTAAAGAATTGATGGCCGTATCTCACCGCTTCGGCGTGGAGGTACGGCCTTCGTCATTCAATAGGGCGGAACGGCGTCAGGGCGGAAGCAAGTCTCGACCTGAAGTAGCTTCAGGTTCTTCGCCCGCTTACGGTTGGCGCCCCTTCTGATGCCGCCTCGTGTGCATCTACGGCTGATCGTGCCAGACATGCAGCCGCGCAGCCACACCCCGTGTCCGATTTGCCAGTGGATCC
>CAMDMH010000450.1 GCA_945901835.1 Devosia equisanguinis
GTGCGCCCGGACAAGGACATGCGCATCATTGCCGACACCGCGATGGTCGAACTCGACCCGTCATCGCTGGAACCCGGCATCGCCATGGCCGACACGCGCGGCGCCAAGGCACTCATCGACGCCACGCAGAAGTGGGACTACCCCGGCATCTCGCTGCCCCCGCGCGACATGATGGACCGCGTCGCCAAGGAGTGGGAAGCCTATGGCCTCCCCCACCTCGATAAGCTCAACGTCCCCGGCCGCACTTGATAACTCCCTCTCCCCGTCTCTCACGGGGAGAGGGTTAGGGTGAGGCGCGACCAAGCGCACGCGGCAGAATGATCCCATCGAACGTCCCATCTTCCTCGATCGCCGCGAGCCCAGCATTCAACGCCGCGATCGTCTCGCTGCGCGTTCCCTTCAGCACCGCCGCCCCGAACGGCAACTCGAGAAACATCTCGCGCGGAAACGTCAACATTCCCGGATGAAGCTTCGCCGCGATCATCGCACCGGCCTGGTGATTGAGCGCCGCCGCATCAACTTCACCACCGACCAGCAGACGCAGGCTCTCTTCGTAATCGCTGGTCACCACCAGCTTCACATCCGACGCAACCTTCGCGATATAAGCTGCGAGCGGCCCGGTGCGCGGCGTGACGACAACTTTCCCGGCCAATGCCGCGAGCCCGTCCGGCGTCGCCTCACCCGCGCGCACGAACAGCGATCCGCCGGTCATCAATAGCGTATCGCTGAAGTCGAACCGCGCGCGCCGCTCCGAAGTCACCGCAATCGGTATCGCGATATCCGCACGCTCATCCTGCAACGCCGCTTCCACCTGCTCGAACGGAACCGCCAGGAAGTCGATCCGCAAGCCGGCACGCTCCGCCGCTGCCCGAACGATGTCGACGACGATCCCGGACGACCGGCCGTCGATCACCTCCGCAAAAGGAGACAACTGCACTGGATGAACGACACGCATCACGTCGGCCATCGCCGGCACCTCAACCGCTCTTCACAGTCATCCCGCCATCGACGACGATCTCCGTGCCCGTTACGAAACGCGCCTCGTCGGATGCGAGAAACAGCGCCGCGTTCGCCGTGTCCCGACCATCTCCCATGAAAGGCAACGGAATGCGCGACTGCCGCTGCTCGAGGATCTTGCTCACGTCGCCGCCCGTGCGCTGACCTGCGAGCCGATACTCCACCATTGGCGTATGCAGTTGCCCCGGCACGACGGAATTCACGCGGATGTTCTTGCCCGCATACTGAACCGCGACGACCCGCGACAGCTGTATCACGCCTGCCTTCGTCGCCGCATACGCGACCTGCGCACTTCCGGTCCACCGGATACCCGACGCCGAAGCGATGTTGATGATCGATCCGCCGCGCCCGTCGGCTTCGAATTGCCGCTCCATTACCGGCAGCACATGCTTGCACGCGAGGAACACGCTCTTCAGGTTCGAGTCGACTTGAGCGTCCCACACGTCTTCGCTCATCTCGACCGGACCGCCGGATGCGGAACCGCCGACATTGTTGACCAGCACGTCGATACGTCCGAACCGCTTCACGCACGCCGCCACCATGCCGGCGACCGCAACGCTGTCGATGACATCGGCGATCTGCGTTACGACTTCGCCGCCCAGCGCCTCTATCCGCGATACCGTCTCGACGAGACGTTCGGGTTCGCGGTCCACCGCAAAGATTCGCGCGCCTTCTTCCGCGAACCGCACCGCCATCGCACGGCCGTTGCCCCAGCCCGGCCCCACGCTCCCCGCGCCCGAAATCAACGCGACCCTGCCTTCGAGCCTGCCTGTCATGAACGCGCCCTGCCCTCGTAAAGCCGTGTGGGATTGGTCACCATGAGCTTCGTCATCGCTTCGTTGGTCGGCGCAATCTTCGCGATGAGATCCACGAGTTCACCATCGTCGGGTATCGGCCCTTGGTGATTGGGATGCGGCCAGTCCAAGCCCCACACCACACGATCAGAGTACGCCGCGACGAGTTTTGCGGCGAACACGGCGGCATCCGCGTAAGGCGGCCCCGTGCGCGTGATGCGATCGCACCCACTCACCTTGCACCACACGTTCCGGCTTTCCATCATCCGCATCAGCGCCGCGAAGGGCGCCTGATCGATCCCCGCACTCGCATCGATGCGCCCCATGTGATCGACCACGATCGGCACCGGCGCAGCTGCAAGCCTCGGCCCCACTTCCGCGATCATTTCGCTTTCGACGTGGATTTGCAGATGCCACCCCACATCCGCGAGCCGCGGCGCGAGAGCGAGAACCTCGTCCAGCGTCGCTTCCTTCTTCAAGTGCCACATGAAGTTGTAACGCACGCCGCGGAAGCCGAGCGCATCGAGCCGCTTCAGTTCCGCCGATGAGACATCGGGAGCGAGCAACGCCACGCCGAGATACGCGCCGCCCTTCGCCGCCAGCGCATCTTCGACGACGCGATTGTCGAGACCGTGCATCGCCGAATGCACGATCACGCAACGCTCGATGCCCAACATCGCATGTAGCGCGAACAGCATCTCGCGAGGCGCATCCGCGCGCACCGGCCAGCTCGGATCGACCGGATAGATCGCCTTCGGCCCGAACACGTGGCTGTGCGAATACCACGCCCCCGACGGCAGGACGAACTTCGGCTTCGATGGGCGTGAATGGTATGTCGCCTGCGGCTCGTCCTTCATATCTCCCCCACTCGATCAGGCTCGAGAAGCGCACACGCAAACATGCCGGCCCTCAAACACCCTCGACGCCGACGTCCTTCGCGAGCACGTTCAGCGCCTTCACCAGCTCCGCCGGCAGCGGCACGCCTTTGGCGCGGCGCTCCTGCGCGATGCCCCACGCGTTTTCGCCGGGCAGCTTCACTTCGTTGAAACCGCCCATCGTCTTCGAGCCCTTCATCTGTCCGTAGATCTCATCGACCTCGGCCTTGAATTCCGCCACGTCCGCGAACGCCGAGATGTCGAGCGCGCAGATGAACTGCCCCGTGTTCGTCGGCGTCACGTGATCCGTGGTGAAGTCCACCACGTCCTTGCCCATCGCCGCGCCGTTGAGCGTACCCGCGAGCAGCCCCAGCATCAGCGCGAGGCCGTATCCCTTCGGCCCGCCGATCGGCACGAGGAAGCCTTCGCTCGAGCGATTGGGATCGGTCAGCGGATTACCTTGCCGGTCCACCATCCAGCCGACCGGCATCTGCTCGCCGCGCTGCTGCGCCATCTTCACCTTGCCGTAGGCCGCCGTCGTCGTCGCCATGTCGAGCAGGATCGGCGGACGCTTCGCCCCGGGAATGGCGATCGCGATCGGGTTGGTCGAAAGCAGGAGATCGATGCCACCCCACGGCGGCACGTGGTTGCCGTTACCGACAGCCGCATAGAGTCCGATCATGTTGTGCGCCATCGGCATCTGCGCATAGAGCGCTGCAGGCCCCGCGTGATTGCTCGACCGCGCGCCGACCCACGCGATACCGGTATCCTTTGCTTTGGAGATCGCGATCTCGGCAGCCCGCGCCATCACGAGATGACCCATCGCGTTGTCGCCGTCGAGCAGCGCCTGCGCCTTCCGCTCCTTGATGATGCGGATGTTGGGCCGCACATTGATCCCGCCCGAGCGGATGCGCTTCACGTACATCGGCAGGCGGAACACCCCATGCCCGTCCGAGCCGCGCACGTCAGCTTCCGTCATCAGCCCCGCGACCTTCGCGGCATCCGCATCCGGAAACCCGCACGCGCGCAACACGCGGTCGATATAGGCTTGAAGCTCCGGCGGCGTGATCGTGCGAGCAGATGCGGCGGCAGTATCGGCCATGGGTTCCTCCGGTTTGGCCGCCAACCTGTTCGAATCCCCGCCGCTTGTCGAGAGACACTCCGATGCACTGGGCACATCTTCCGGACGGCCCCAGGCCGTCCGCGGCTGCGAACGCAGCCCGGCGCCAATGCGCCGTACTGAACAAAAAAGAACCCGGCACAGGAGGATGTGCCGGGCTCCGGATCGAAGCGGGACGGGAGGAGACGCCCCACTCCGTGTCTGATGATCTGATCGGTCGAGCAAGACTGGAGCGAGGGTTTCCCCGTCCTGTTCCCTGCCTTCCGGATGGCCCACTTCAGGCCATCCGAGGCCGCGACCACGGCACGCTATTCAAAATCTCCCGTTCCGCTCT
>CAMDMH010000451.1 GCA_945901835.1 Devosia equisanguinis
CCCGCCACTGGCCATCGACCGAATGGCAGCCCCGTAGTTTCCGCGTGCTGGGCGCGTTGACATCGGGCGCGCGCCCCTTCGATAGTGCTTCTCCCACCCCCCCGAGCCGGTCGCCCCATGAAACCAGCGCCGTTCCACTATCACGCCCCCGTCACCGTAGAGGAAGCCGTGGCGCAGCTCGCCCGCTACGGCGGCGATGCAAAGGTGCTGGCCGGCGGGCAGAGCCTCGTCCCGGTTATGGCCTTCCGCCTCGCCCGCCCAGGGCAGATCGTCGACATCAACGGCATCGAAGAGCTGGACTATGCCCGTGTCGCCGATGGCCGCCTCCATATCGGCGCGCTCGCCCGCCACGCGCGATTTCACGACCCCGTCGAGCCGGGCCCCCTCGGTCACCTGCTGTCGACGGTCGTGCAGAGCATCGCGCATCTGCCGATCCGCATGCGCGGCACTTTCTGCGGCAGCCTCGCCCACGCCGACGCGTCGTCCGAGTGGTGTGCGACCGCAGCGACGCTCGACGCCGAGATGGTCCTCGTCAGCGAGACCGGCCAGCGCGTCGTCACGGCCGCCGACTACTTCAAAGGGTTCCTGATGACCGACCGCGCCGAGGACGAATTGCTCGTCGAAGCGCGCATTCCCCTGCTCCCGGTCGGCGCACGCTTCGGCTTCGAGGAATTCAGCCGCCGCGCCGGAGACTACGCGCTGACGCTCTGCCTCGCCGTCATCCGCATCGAAGGCGGCAAGGTTACCGAAGCCCGCATCGGCGTCGGCGGCGCCGAACCGTTCCCCAGACGCATCAAGGAAGCCGAAGCGACACTCCTAGGCCGCCCGTTCGACCACGCCGCCTGCCGCCGCGCCGCGGAGTTCGCCGCCAAAGCCGTCGATCCGATGAACGATAGCCAGGCCGATCCCGAATACCGCCGCGATCTCGTCCTCGCGATGGTTCGCCGCGCGCTCGAGAAGTGCCTGCCATGAGCAGCGACCAAGCAACCAAGCACGCGACCAGCTGGGTAGGACGCTCCATCGGCCGGATCGAGGATCGCGCACTCGTCCACGGCGAAGGCTGCTTCACCGCCGACCTGCCAGCTGACTTCCACATCCGCTTCGTCAGAAGCCCCGTCGCCAGTGGACGCCTGAAGCACGTCACCATCCCCGATGCCGCACGAGGTCTCGTTGCGGCCGACCTCGCCGGCATCGGACGGATAAAGCCGATGCTGCACCGCCCCGACTATGTCGCGGTCGAGCAATCGATCCTCGCGGACCGCGTGATCCGCTTCGTCGGCGAGCCGATCGCTGCGATCTTTGCAGCGTCAGCGGCCGAAGCCGAGGACCACGTCGAAGCGACGTTCTACGACATCGACGAAACCGACCCCGTCGTCGACGTCATCGCAGCCCTCGCCCCAGACGCGCCGCGCGTCCATGACTGGACGAAGCACAACGTGCTCGTCGAAGGCCGCGTCGACACGCCCGGCTTCGATGCCGTGTTCGGGTCCGCCGCCCACGTCGTCGAAATCGACATCACCTCGCGCCGCCAGCACGCCTTGCCGATGGAGCCGCGCGGCGCCCACGCCGACTACGACCGCCGCACCGGCCGCATCACGCTCACCTGCTCGACGCAATCGCCGCACGTGATGCGCACCGCGATCGCAGAATTGCTCAGCCTTCCCGAAGCCGACCTTCGCGTCGTCGCACCCGATGTCGGTGGCGGATTCGGCCAGAAGATGATGCTGCCGCCGGAGTATGTGCTCGTCGTTCACGTCGCCCGCATGCTGAAGCGCTCCGTCTCCTGGATCGAGGATCGCCGCGAAAATCTTATCGCCTCGGTCCACGCCCGCGATATGCGCGTGAAGCTCAAGGCCGCCTTCACCGCTGACGCGAAGCTGATCGCCATCGGCGCCGAGATGGCCTCGAACGTCGGCGCCTACTCGGGTTTCCCCATCACCTGCGGCGTCGAAGCGCTGATGGGTATGGCCGAGCTGCCCGGCCCCTACGACGTCCAGCAGTACCGCTGCGTCTCCCGCGGCGTCGCCACCAACACCTGCCCGATGGCGCCCTACCGCGGCGTCTCCCGCCCCGTAATCACGTTCACCATGGAACGCATGATGGACACCGCTGCCGCCAAGCTCGGCATCGATCCAATCGACATCCGCCGCCGCAACCTCATCGACAAGTTCCCCTACAAGTCCGCCACCGGCCTCACCTTCGACGAGGCCACCTACCGCGAGGTGATGGAGATCGCGGTGCGCGAACTCCCCCTGACACAACTGCGCGAGCGCCAAAAGGAACTACGCAAGCACGGCCGCTATCTCGGCATCGGCTTCTCGACGTTCTCCGAGCGCACCGGCTACGGCACCCCCGCATTCGCCGCACGCGGCATGGAGAGCACGCCCGGCTACGAGATCGTCGACATCGCGATGGACCCGTCCGGTAACGTCACCGCGCGCATCGGCGCCTTCCCCCACGGCCAGGGCCTCAAGACCACGCTGTCTCAGATCATCGCCGACGAAATCTGCGTGGCCCCCGACAAGATCACCATCATCGCCGGCGACACCGATCAAACGCCCTATGGCTGGGGCAGCTTCGCCAGCCGCTCGCTCGTCATCTCGGGCGGCGCGTGCCTCGTCGGCGCGCGCAAGCTGAAAGCCAAGCTCGTTCGCATCGCCGCGCACCTGATGAAGGTCGCGCCCGAGGACGTGACGCTGGAGCCGGGCTTCGCCAAGGCGCGCTCGACGAACCAGTCGATCCCGATCCCCGAACTGGCGCGCACCGCTTATCACAAGGCGCATCTGCTCTACGGCGTCGCCGACGCAGGCCTCGCAGAGCAAGGCTTCTACGATCCGCCCGGTACGTTCTCGAACGCCTGCCACGTCGCAGTCGTCGAAGTCGATATCGAGACCGGTGGCGTGAAAGTCGAGCGCTTCATGGTGGTGGAGGACGCAGGCCGCCTCATCAACCCGATGATCGTCGACGGCCAGATCCACGGCGGCGTCGCGCAGGGCATCGCCAACGCGCTGCTCGAAGAGATCGTCTACGACGAGCGCGGCAACATCCTCACCGCGACACTCGCCGATTTCCTGCCGCCCACGATGTCCGAGATCCCGCGCTTCGAATTGCATCACATCGAAACCTATTCCGACGCGACGATCACCGAAGCCAAAGGCATCGGCGAAGGCGGCGCGATCGGCGCACCTGCGGCCGTGGTCAACGCGATCTCCGACGCGCTCTCCCCCTTCGGCGTCGCCTTCTACGAATTGCCCGTCACGCCGCAACGCATCAGGGCAGCACTTCGCCGAGTCGAGGGAGCGACCAGATAGATTTCATCTTTCTTCCCCCCTCCCCTGAATGGGGAGGGGCGGGGGTGGGGTGACAAGGCAATCATTGAGAATACCCCCACCCCTATCCCCTCCCCACAAGGGGGAGGGGGAACCAGGTTCAATCGCATGACCGACCGCCACGACATCAACCTGCACATCAACGGCGGCGTCTACCGCGTCTCGGTCGAGGCGCGCAAAACGCTGGCCGACGCGATCCGCGAAGACTGCGGACTCACCGGCACGCACATCGGCTGCGAACATGGCGTCTGCGGCGCATGCACGGTTCTCGTCAACGACCAGCCCGTGCGTTCCTGCCTGATGTTCGCCGTGCAGGCGAAGGACAAGCCGATCCGCACCGTCGAGGGCCTCGCAAAGGGCGACAAACCGCACGCGCTCCAGCAGGCCTTCATGGACAATCACGGCCTGCAATGCGGCTTCTGCACGCCAGGCTTCCTGATGCTCGCCGCCGGCGCACTGGAAGCCAAACCCGACATGACCGAAGAAGAACTCGTGCATGTCCTCTCGTCGAACCTGTGCCGCTGCACCGGCTACCACAACATCCTCAAATCGGTGAAAGCAGCCGCAGTCGAAATGGCGAAGGCACGCTGAATGGTGGAGGCAATCAAACCCTGGATCGGCCGCTCGATCCCGCGCCACGAGGATCCGCCCCTGCTGCGCGGCGAGGGCCGGTTCGCGGCCGACGTGTCGTTCCCGCATCAACTCCACATGCGCGTCGTCCGCTCCAGCGTGGCGCACGGCATCATCCGCGCCGTGGACACGTCGCCACCGCTCGCGATACCGGGCGTCGTCGCTAT
>CAMDMH010000452.1 GCA_945901835.1 Devosia equisanguinis
GGCGGGCGCATCGAGACGCGCACGGGGCGGTATCTGGTCGGTGCGGACGGTGCGAGCAGCCGCGTCAGGCGCGCGCTCGGCGTCGAGTTCGAGGGTTTCACCTGGCCCGAGCGGCTGCTCGTCGTTTCGACGCCGTTCGATTTCTTCAGCGTCATTCCCGGCCTGTCGTCGGTGAGCTATGTCGCCGATCCCCAGCGGTGGTTCTTCCTGCTGCAGATCCCGGGGCTGTGGCGTGTGATGTTCCTCGTCAACGAGGACGCCAGCGACGAGCGCGTGCAGACGATGGATTTCGCCCAATCACTTATGGCGACAGTGGTGCCGGGCATCTCGAACTACGAGATCTCGCACACGACGCTCTACAAGGTGCATCAGCGGGTGGCGAAGTCGTTCCGTGCGGGCCGCGCCTTTCTGGCGGGCGATGCCGCCCACATCAACAATCCGCTGGGGGGCATGGGCATGAACGGCGGCATCCACGATGCGGTCAATCTCGCCCAGCGCATCGCGGGAGTGTGGAACGGTAAGGCCGGAAGCGGCAAGGACGCCGAAGCGGAACTCGACCGCTACGACCTGCAGCGGCGGCTGGTGACGATCGAGGCGATCCAGAAGCACACCATCCAGAACAAGAAGAACATGGAATCGTCCGGCGACTACTTCCGCGAGAGCCTGCGCGAGATCTCAGCCGACCCGAAGCGCACGCGCGACTATCTACTGCGCGTGTCGATGATCTCGACGCTGGTGCGGGCACAGGAATTGGGGTGAGGACAGCGCGGCCTGTCTTCGACCTGCCATGCGTCCACCGCTCCTCTCCGCGATCGAGACTGCCTCGTCGTGCCGGCCACGAGACAGCCATTGCGCTTTTCGCCGGCATTGGGTTCAGTGCAGAACAACCAACACGCGGAGAGAGCATGAAGATCGTCGCCGAGGAACACTGGGTAAAAAAGGGTCCGGTGAAGCTGTACGTCTATCGCAAGCACAACGCCGAGGGACCGGCCAGGAAACCCGTGCTGTTCCTTGTGCACGGCTCCACGTTCTCGAGCCGCGGCACTTACGACGTGATCGTCGACGGCAACCGCGGCCACTCCGCCATGGAGCACTTCGCTGGCCTGGGCTACGACGTCTGGACCATGGACCACGAGGGCTACGGCTACTCGGACCGCACCGACAGCAACTCCGGCATCATGGTCGGGGTCGCCGATCTGCAGGCGGCGATGCCGCTGGTGGTCGAGAAGTCCGGGCAGAAATCAATCCTGCTGTTCGGCGAGTCCTCCGGCGCGATCAAGGCCGGCGCCTACACCAATGCCGAGCCCGACAAGGTCGATCGACTGATGATGCACGCCCACACCCATCACGGGAAGCACGCGCCCGAGATGGAACGCCGTCGCCGAATGATCGACCAGCTCAAGGCAAACCCGCGTCGCCCGTTCGGCAAGGCACAGGTAGACAACGTGTTCAACCGCGACAAATCCGGCCAGACCGACCCCGCCATCACCAAATGGCTCGAAGAGTTCGAGATGAAGTTCGGCGACAGCATCCCGGCCGGCACCTACATCGACATGGCGATCAACCTGCCGCTCGTCGATCCCGCAAAGATCCACTGCCCCACGATGGTGTCCCGGCCCGACCACGACGGCAACTCCACCGAGGAGGAGCTGTATGAGTTCTTCGCCGGGCTCGGCAGTCGGGAAAAGCAGTTCCACCTGATGCGTGGCCTGCCGCACGGCGGCGCCATGGTCGGCCACCAGCGTCATCGGATGTGGTACGTTATGCACTCCTTCTTCGGCGCGCCCGCGGCCCCGGCAGCCGAGCATCACTGAGGCCCACGCCTCGCGGCTGCCCCCGCGATAGCTGGCGGCCGTTTGCCGCCAGCCTTCAACGAAGGCCACCCCACTCTACAAACCCCTGGGAAACCGGCACGCGCTGTCCCATGGTCGCGGTCGAATTGGCCGTCCTACCGAGGAGAACCCGACATGAGCCAAGCGCCGGAACGGCTGATCGAAGGCAAGAAGCGTCCGTTCACGGGAGCGGAGTATCTCGAAAGCCTGCGCGACGGGCGCGAGATCTACGTCTATGGCGAGCGCGTCAAGGACGTGACCAAGCATCCCGCGTTTCGCAACGCCGCGGCGTCGGCGGCGAAGATCTACGATGCACTGCATGATCCGGCGCAGAAGGACGTTCTGACCTGCGAGACCGACACGGGATCGGGCGGGTTCACGCATCGGTTCTTCCGGGTTGCGCGGTCGGCGGACGACGTGATCAAGCAGCGCGAGGCGATCGCGGCTTGGGCGCGCATCACCTATGGTTGGATGGGTCGCAGCCCCGACTACAAGGCGTCGTTCCTGTCGACGCTCGGCGCCAACGCCGAGTTCTACGGCAAGTTCGCGGACAACGCGCGGGCCTGGTACAAGCGTGCGCAGGAGAACGTGCTCTACGTCAACCACGCGCTGGTCAATCCGCCGATCGATCGGGCGAAGCCCGTCGACCAGATCAAGGACGTCTACATCTCCATCCAGAAGGAGACGGACGCCGGCATCTACGTCTCCGGTGCGAAGGTGGTCGCGACGAACTCCGCGCTCACGCACTACAATTTTCTCGGCCAGAACATGGCACAGGAGATCAACGATCCCTCGATGGTCGTGATGTTCATGGCGCCGATGGACACGCCCGGCATCAAGCTGATCTGCCGGCCGTCCTATGAACTCGCGGCGGCGGCGACGGGCAGCCCGTGGGATTATCCTCTGACCTCGCGGTTCGACGAGAACGACGCGATCTTCGTGTTCGACAACGCGTTCATCCCCTGGGAGAACGTGTTCATCCATCGCGACGTCGAGAAGCTGAAGGCGTTCTATCCGAGTTCGGGCTTCGTCAACGGCTACACGTTCCAGGCGTGCACGCGTCTCGCGGTGAAGCTCGATTTCATCGCGGGCCTTCTGATGAAGGCTGCGCGGACGACGGGCGTGGACGGCTTCCGCGGCGTGCAAGTGCACATCGGCGAAGTGATCGGCTGGCGCAACCTGTTCTGGGCGCTGACCGACGCGATGGCGCGCAACCCCGATCCGTGGGTGAACGGGGCGGTGCTGCCGAACCTGCGCGCAGGGAGCGCCTACCGGCTATTCGCAACCGAGGCTTATCCCGCCGTTCGCTCGATCGTCGAGAAGGTGGTGGCTTCGGGGCTGATCTATCTCCCGAGCCATTCGCGCGATCTGAAAAACCCGGAGATCGACAAGTATCTCGCCAAGTACTTGCGCGGCTCGAACGGCATCGGTCACGTCGAACGCATCAAGATCATGAAGCTGCTGTGGGACGCGATCGGTACGGAGTTCGGCGCGCGTCACGAGTTGTACGAACTCAACTATGCCGGCAGCCACGAACTCGTGCGGTTGTTCCCCTTGCAGCACGCGCAGGCGACGGGGGTGACCAAGCAGATGGAAGCGTTCGCAGACCAGTGCATGGCCGACTACGATCTCGACGGTTGGACCGGCGACACCTGGCACAACGGCAGCGATATGTCGGTGCTGGGGAAGCTGGAGTAGCGCTGCTCAGAACGGCAGGACGAGCGTGCCACGGGCGCGGGAGACGCAGGGGCTGAAGAGGTGCGTGCGGTCGTCGAGAGACAAGCAGCTGTCCTTGTGGACGACGTCGCCTTCGACGTATTCGGTGGCGCACTCACCGCAACTGCCGTTGCCGCAGCCGGGCTCGATCGGAAATCCGGCTGCCTGGAGCGCGGCCAGCGCGGATTGCTCGGCCGGCACCGTGATCCGGCGGTCCGACCAGACGAGCCAGATCTCGAACGGCTCCCAACCGGCCACGGTCACTCCTCCCGCAAGGCTGTGAGCGAACGAGAAGCCGCCGAGACGGCGTCGCACCAGGCTTCGACGGCGGTGCGTGTCGCGGGTATTTCGATAGCCAAATCGCCGCCGAACTCGCGCCAGGCTTCGACGTAATCGCGATGCACGGGGGCGAGCACGGGCACGCCGCGGGAGACGGCGGATGCAATGGCTTCGCGGAACCCGGCACCCTGCGCCTCGCGCTTGCCGAAGCGGCTCGCGAACATCACGTCGGCGCCCTTGTCGAGCGCGGTCATCGTGAGGCCGACGAGATCCTCCAGCGCGCGACTATCCAGG
>CAMDMH010000453.1 GCA_945901835.1 Devosia equisanguinis
AATCCGCAGACGAAATTCGATCCTGCAGCGCTCGGCTGGATCGGCAGCATCGCCGACGAGCATACGAGTTGTGGTTTCTGGGCCAAGGATATCAACACGCTGGCCGACCTGAAAACCCGAGAGATCGCGATCGGCGCGACAGGTGGCACGGCGGGATCTGCGGTCGAAGGCCGGCTGGTATCGATGATGCTGGGCCTTAAGTTCCGAATTGTCGAAGGCTATCGCGGCCTCGCCGAAGTGCGTCTTGCAGCCGAGCGAGGGGAGGTGGACGGCCACTGCGCACTGTTCCAGTCGGTGCTGACTTCCGAGCAGCGCGACGCCTACAAAGCCGGCCGGATCAAAATCCCGATACAGATCGGACTGACCAGACATCCGGATTTCGGCGGCATTCCCAACCTCTTCGACATCGTCGACGAGAAGGACAAGGCGGTGTTGCGCCTCACCATCGGGCAATGGCGGTTTGCACGTCCGATCTCGTTGCCGTCGGGCGTCACTCCTGATCGTTTGGCAGCGTGGCGTGCAGCGTTCGATGCAACGATGATTGACCAAGAGTTCCTGAAGGATATGGAGAAGGCGGGGCTTCCCGTGCGCCCGCTGACTGGTACGCAGATCCAGCCGATGGTGGCCGAGATGATGGGCACCCCACAGAACGTGATCGAACGTGCCCGCTCATTCATCAAGGGACAGTAAGGGGGATGGGCAAGCGGATCGCATTGTTCACCGTCCTGCAGAACTCCGCCGGCCTGCTTGGACGGCGATCAAAACATGCATCGCATCTGCGCGCTGGGTACGATGCGCAGCGAAGGTCTGCATAAAGATCGAAGGTCTTGACGCTGCTCGTGATGGCCCGACCCATCGATATGAATGCCGCGTTTCTGGCGCACGCTCAGGCGGGATAATCTGACCCGGCGGCAATGAAACGCTGCCTGCTGCTTGAAGATGCTCGCCCCGGTTGCCACCGTGCGGCCCAACCGATATCTCAGCCCCTGACGACAAAGCCAAATATTGGAGCCGCCGTGTGGATCATCTTGCGAACAACAAAAGGTAAGAACAGCTATTTGACCGGAACTGGGCAATGGAGCCAGGACGGTGACGATGCTGAAGCGTTAGATCAATTCGGGTACGCCGTAAGCCATCGGGACCGGACCGTTCCGGAGCACGCTCGACGTGGCGTAGGGGGCGTGAAGCAATCGGAATGGCTCCGCCCATCGTAGGCTCCGCCCGATGGGCGACTGAGCGTTCTCAATCGTTAGACGTGTCGCGCTGAGGCTCTGCCTGCGGGTAAATCTTCCAGCGCATCACCGGATGCCAGGTGAGGTGTCAGCGTGCCTATCCGTGTGCCCACAACGGCCGCCGAGTTGATCCAATGAGGCGCTGGCAAGCCCGAAACTGTTGCTCAAATACAAATTGCTTTCTGATCGATTCCCTCGCCGACTTCTCTTGGTCCTCACTCACCGTCGCCGGTGCGCATGTCCATGCTCGAAGCTGGGTGGTAAGCTGTCGATTAGAGAACAATCTGGCACGGACGGTCGGTTCCCGCATCACGAGCGCAAGCAATGCTGAGAGGCGACGCACGTTCGACGCGACGATCCACTGGCTGCGCTGCGCTCCGGGACCACCCCCGCGCTGCAACTCCCTCAAGCGGCCCGAAATGCCGGTTTTGTCTTGATGAATGGTTAGCGCGGGTGGGACGCGCGCCCCGCGCTTGTCGATACCGACCCGATCCCGCCTATTGCGCCGCAAAGATCGATTTCGGGATCATGCCGTGAATACCCTTCGTACCATCTACGACCTGCGTCACGTGGTAGTCCACGGCGACGCTTGCGATCATATACGCCTCCTCGCGCGTCAGTTGCGTGAAGCGCTTGCTGATGAAGTCGATTGTTTCGCGCACAGCCATTTTCATGGCCTCGTCGAGATCGACGTGCAGGCCCATGACCATCCAGTGGGTTGGCGTCTCCGCACGCGGCCAGACCAGCTTCATGTCCTTGCGCACGATGAACTGGAAACGGCCCTTGAGGCCGGTCTCGATCCCCGTCAGGTCGACCTCGCCGTGGCCCTGAGCCGCGTGTCCGTCGCCGACCGAGAAGCGCGCACCTGCGACGTGCACGGGAATGAACAGCGTGGTGCCGGCGACGAGATCCTTGTTGTCGAGATTGCCGCAATGGATGCCGGGCGGGCCGCTGCTGATGCGGCCGAGCGCCAGCGGCGGGGCCACTCCCATCGTGCCGAAGAACGGCCGGTTCACCGGAACGACGACGCCCTTGGCGACCTCTACCCTCTTTCGCTGACGGTCGATCTTGAGAATGCGCTCCCACGAGTTGGGAAAGTCCTCCGGGATCGCACCTGCGCCGGGACGCTGGCGGTTGAAGCCGAAGTCATGCGCCAGCTCGACCGACAGAATGCGCACTTCGAGAACGTCACCGGGCTCCGCACCGCGGATCTCGATCGGTCCGGTGAGCACGTGCGGACCGGGACCGCGATCCTTTACCTCGCGGAAGATCTCGGCCTGGTAAGCCGGTATCGAGCGCGCCGGCACGACGGCGGACTTCTCGATCGCCTCCGCAGTCAGCATCGATGCCGTCTCGACATTGACGAAGTCGCCCGAGGCGATACTGAGCACGGGCTTCACGTTCGGGGCGAAGTGGCCGATGTGCACGGTCCGTGCCGACGGCAGCAACGTGTGCTCGGCGGCATCGATGCTCGTGACAGCGAAAAAGAATCCTATAAACCCGGCTGCCAGCGAGGAGAAAATTGGCTTGAAATAGGTCCGCATGCGCGCTTCCATCCCTTGTTTGCAATGTCATGGCAAAGCGAGGCTTGCACGTGCGGATCAGGTGCGTCAACGCGCGGCGGTAGACATCAGCTTAGAACATTTCGGCAAACTATCAGGCACCGTCGTCGCCGTGCTGCTCGACTTTCCGCGATCCTATCAAGGAGCTGCCGAAGGACAAGCTTTGGTTGGGGCGTGGGCGTCGTGTCTCCTCGTGGCCCTAACCGTGAGTGGCGCGCCGTCCGAGAACACGGTGGGTCGTTGGTTGGATTCCTGACGTGTGTGGCCGTTGACGTCTAGGCGAGCGAACGATGCCCGTTCGCACTGTGTTCGTCGACTTTCTGCTGTGATGCTGCTGTCGCGGGAGGATGGTGCCTGTGACGGGGAGTGCTGACCTAATTCTGCCGAAGGCCCACCCCGGTGCTCCGCGCTCAAGGGGTACCGCGGCTGGAGTTCCACCTCCCCGCCTTCGCGTCGATCAAGGCCCGCCTCGCCCATCTCGGCATTGCACCGGGCAGCTTTGCCTGCGCGCCAAAAGAGAAGGACGCCGGACCTACGGCCTTCTTGTTCATGCTACTTGGCGGCTACCATCACGGTTTCGCGGCGCCTCTGAGCCGGTGCCGGCGGCGGGCTGCGGTATGTACCGAGTAGACGGTCCCAGAAAAAGTGAACCACGCCGAAATTCCGATTCGCGTGGAGATGATGGACGAAGTGGAGTTCCTGCTTGCGCCTGAACCATGCGAACTTCTGCAGCCATGAGCCAGCTACGTGGTATTCCCTGTCAAACAGTACATGTACGTAGAACGATGCTGCGCTGGCGACAGCATGAGCCACGAAGAGGTCGAACGGCAGCGCGACGTAGGCACCCGCTCCGACGCCACCAACGGGAATGAGAAAGTAGGGCGTGTTGTTGCCTTCTTCGCCGAGGTAGGACGCTGAAACCAAGTGATCTTTTGAATAGTACGTGTGATGGAAGTTGATATGATTTCTGAATAATTTGCCGCCGTAAGCGTGGTGCCCAAGCTTGTAGTGCATGAGCGTCTGAGCCAGCGACACGAGTAGGTGGGTCGCGATAGCGATCGCGAGATAGGAGAGCAGCATTGGAAGCAGCTCCGACGTGAATTTCATCATAGCTGCTGCCCCCAGGGTTCGGAGACAAGTTACCTCAAACTGAACAGCAAGGCCCGCTACAATCTGAGACTGTGGCAAATATGTATCGGATCGCCCCAGGGACGTGACGGCTGCGCGTAGATGTCCTGGAAGGCGAGGCGCATGCGCCAGGCGCGCGCAGTCTTGAGGTTGGTGGTGCTGAGCGCGGCCAGAACGTCTGCTTGCTTGGCTGTGAGG
>CAMDMH010000454.1 GCA_945901835.1 Devosia equisanguinis
GGCCGCAGAACGACCTCGTTGACCGGCGCTTTGGACTTGGCGACCGCCACCGGTGCGATCTGCCGGCCCATCACGCCACGGGTCGCTTCGATCATCTCGCGCGTCGACAGCGCCGGATCGATCCCTACCGCCAACGCATAGCGCTCCCGGCTCGCGCCGAGCATGTTGGAGAGGACGCGGCCGCGGCCCTTGCCGGTATCGACGTTCTCGAACAGGAGCGCCGGCGCGCTTTCTTTCCGTGTCGCCATGTAGGTGATGGCGGAAAGCTCCTCGACCTGATCGACGGGCTTGTCGATGCGCATAAGTTCGCCCGCGCCGTCGACCACGTCGAGCCAGTCCCGGAGGCTCCGCCACGGCACGCCTCCAGCGGCCGCATTCCGCCCGGCTGACGGGACTGCGGCTCGTGCTCGACCGCGCCGGTTGGGGGCTTGCTCTTCCATGTTTCGGCCTCGATCGTGGCGAACCTAGTGATTGGGGTATTGTGCACCGGGTCGGCGCTCCCGGCCAAGGATCTTTGGTTCCTCGGCCTCAGGTTGAACTTTCCAAATGGGGGCAACCTGTGCCAATTTCCGCGCCGTGTGGATCGAGGATCCATACGACCTCGTTGATGGAGCGGAGATCGACGCGATGCGATCGCCTTTGATCGTGCGTCTCGTCTTGGCGCTGCTGACCCTTCTGGCTGTCGGTACGCCCGGGCGGGCCGAGAACTTCTACCAAGGCAAACAACTCGTTGTCCTGGTCAATTTCCCGCCCGGAGGTCCGACCGATTTCGAGGCGCGCCTGCTCGCCCGCACGCTCGCGCGGACGATCGTTGGTTCACCCGCCGTCGTCGTGCAGAACATGGGCGGGTCGAACGGCGCGGTCGCCGCCAATTGGCTGGCCAACGCGGCGGCGTCCGACGGGTTGATCCTCGGCTACTTCAGCGGAATCGCCTCGATGCGGGCGTTGGCCGATCCGATCCTCAGCGAAAACGTGGCCAAGCTCGCGTTCGCCGCGGCCGTTCCCGGCGTCGGCGTCACATATGCGCGGACCGACATCGGCGGCGGCATCGGCAAGCCGCTTGACGTGGTGGGCAAGCGCGATCTCTGGCTCGGCGGTCTTCGTCCCGACAGCGACCGTGATCTGCGCCTCAGGATGCAGTTCGACCTTCTCGGTGTGAAGCATGGCTATCAGCCGGGTTTCTCCAGCATCGCCGATGCCCGGCAGGCGTTCCTGCGCGGCGACATTCAGGTGCTGCTGGAGTCACTGACGGCCTACCGCACATCGATCGAGGGCGCCATCGTCGCCAGTGGAAAGGCGATGCCGTTGTGGATCGATCCACTCGATGACGGCGAGACGTTCATCCGCTCGATGGACGCCGACAATCTCCCGGCGCCTACGTTCACCGACGTGCTCCTCCAAGCCAAGGGCGCGCTTCCGAAATCGGAGCTGTTCGAGGCGTGGCGGATGGTCAATCAGATGGGAACGCTGTTCCAGCGGATCCTTCTCCTTGCACCGGCGACCCCGCCTGCCGCCGTCACGGCTCTGCGCAAGGCCATCGGACGCTTCGCCGACGATGCCGCCTTCAAGGAGGACGCGCTAAAATCGATCAAGCAGGTGCCGACGTATCTCATCGATGCCAGGACGGCGTCGCTTTTCACGCGCGTGGCGACGCCCGAGCCGGCCCAGCAGGCCTTTCTGCGCAAGTACATCGAGCAGGTCGCTCCCGATTACGGGAAGGAGAAGGCTGGTCCGCCGGCTGAAGCGATGACCAAGCCCGCCCAGTAGCGAAAGCAGCGGCTCATCGGCGGGAGGTTTTCATCATGCAACCACCCTGTCCCCGCACGGTTCCACCCGATGCCGATCGGCTGCTGCGCCTCGTTTCGCCGAACATAGACGACGGCATGCTGCGGGAGATCGCGGCGGCGGACTACGGGCTTGATATCGACGAGAACCTTGCGCCGTTGCAACGGTTGCGCGACGAAGGTGTCATCCCGGCTCCGCTGGGTTGGGAGCCGCGCGAAGTGCTGGAACTGATCCGCTGGTCCGAGCCCGACGATCCCGAATGGGGGCCGGGCGGTCACGGCGAGCGCGGTCACTGGATGAGGCTGTTCGCGTGCGCGGCGCTGCTGCGCGCGGAGTTCGATCCAGCCAACATCGACGCGCGCGCCGACGGCCAGAACCAGACGGTCGCCGCCCTTCTGATCAGCCTTCGCGCCCTGGCAGGTGATCGCGATCTGCCCCCATGCGGGTTAATCGCATGGCTGGTGGACGTGCTATCCGCCGACGTCCGACGCTGCGGTGGGGATCGCGCCGACGAACTCGCGTTCTTCGGCGTTGGCCTACTGTGGTCGATCGTGCGAGCACCGGCCTCCGTCGATGACGATGCGGTCGTGGGCTTGTGCGAATGGATCGCGGCTTGCGAGGCCGAAGCCAACACACGGGCGCACGCGGGTTACGGCCTGCCCCACGGGTCGTGGCTGCTCTCGACGACGTGTTTCGGCATCAATCACGCCAAGTGGCGCAGCATCGGCGCGGATCTCGCGACGGCGGATCATTCGGACCGCTCCGGCGAAGCACGCGAATGGATCCGGCTGATCGGTTCCCTCGTCGCTGGTTGAGGGCCAAGACGCGTGCCGGCAAAAAATCGAGGCGGCCCTTGGGGACCGCCTCGCCGATCGACGCGCGCATTCGACTTCTGCGTCGGAACTACACCGTCGGCGCAGCCGGTCCTTCGCCACCGCCGTCGCCACCTTCGCTGACGCCGTTGGCTGCCTCGTCGGACGAGCCGTCGTCGGGAATGCGCTCGACGGAGACGACCTTCTCCTCCGCGTCCGTCTTGAACACGCGCACGCCCTGGGTGTTGCGGCCGGCGATACGAACTTCCTCGACGCTCGTGCGGATCAGTTGCCCGCCATCCGTGACGAGCATGATCTGGTCGGAGTTCTCGATCGGAAACGACGCCATCAGCTGGCCGTTGCGATCGTTGACCACCATCGCGGCGATGCCTTTGCCGCCACGGCCGGAGATCCGGTACTCGAAGGACGACGTGCGCTTGCCGTAGCCCTTCTGCGAAACGGTGAGCACGAACTGCTCCTTGGCCGACAGCTCGGCGAACCGCTCGGAGGTGAGCTCGGCCGGGCCCTCTACGGCCTCGGCGTCGGCCTCCGGCTCGGCTGCGGGGACCTCGGCATCCTCGGTCTCGCCATTCTGTGCCCGCCGGAGTGCGGCTGCCTGCTTCAGATAGGCGAGCCGTTCCGCCGGTGTAGCCTCGACATGGGTGAGGATCGCCATCGAGATGAGATGATCAGCCTCGCCGAGCCGAATGCCGCGAACACCGTCGGAATCGCGTCCCTTGAACAGGCGCACGTCCTCGGCAGCGAAGCGGATCGCCTGGCCTTCCGCCGTGGTCAGGAGGACGTCGTCGGTCGGCCGGCTGATCGCGACGTCGACGATGCGATCACCCTCGTCCAGCTTCATCGCGATCTTGCCGTTGCGATTGATGCTCTCGAAATCACCCAGGCTGTTGCGGCGCACGTTGCCGGAGCGCGTCGCGAACATCAGCTCCAGCTCGGGCCACGTCTTCTCGTCCTCCGGCAGCGGTAGGATCGTGGTGATGACTTCATCCTGCTGCAACGGCAGCAGGTTGATGAGCGCCTTGCCGGTCGACTGCGGCGTAGCTGCCGGCAGACGCCACACCTTCATGCGATAGCACATGCCTCGTGAGGAGAAGAACATGACCGGCGTATGGGTCGACGTGATGAAGATCTGCGTGACGAAATCCTCGTCCCGCGTCGACATCCCCGAACGGCCCTTGCCGCCGCGGCGCTGCGCCCGGTAGGTCGAGAGCGGCACGCGCTTGATGTAGCCCTTGTGGCTGACCGTGACCACCACGTCCTCGCGCTGGATGAGATCTTCATCCTCCAGCTCGCCGTCGAGTTCGAGGATTTCGGTGCGCCGCGGGGTCGAGAACTGCGTGCGGATGTCGACGAGTTCGCCGCGCACGATGTCGACGATCCGAGCCCGCGATGCCAGGATCTCGAGGAAGTCGCGGATCTCGTCGGCGATCTTCTTGAGATCTTCTCCGATTTCGTCGCGGCCCAGAGCCGTCAGGCGTTGCAGTCTGAGATCGAGGAT
>CAMDMH010000455.1 GCA_945901835.1 Devosia equisanguinis
CTAGCCTAGCTGTCGCGATCGATTATGCTGCGGTTCAAACGACAGGCTTTGCCGCACAGGAGGGAACGCGTCGCCATGAGCATGAATTTTAACCTGCCCGAAGAACTGCAGATGCTGCAACGCAATCTGCGCCGCTATGTCGATACGGAGATGATCCCGCACGAGCGGGAAACGATGGTCGGCAACGAACTCAAGCCGGAGTGGCGGGAGCGCTTCGTGAAGGGCATGAAGGAGCTCGGCGTCTACAAGCTCGATATCCCGGAGGAGTTCGGTGGCGCGGGGCTCGGGCTGCTCGCCAAGGCGATCGTTTGGCAGGAACTCGGGCGGACCGTAGCGCTGCCGGCGCGCGGCGATCACATCACGGGGCCGAATG
Source organism: Devosia equisanguinis (assembly GCA_945901835.1). Classification (GTDB taxonomy): domain Bacteria; phylum Pseudomonadota; class Alphaproteobacteria; order Rhizobiales; family Hyphomicrobiaceae; genus CAMDPA01. The sequence goes on from CAMDMH010000455.1 coordinate 374, forward strand.
CGCGCGGTATCCTCTATGCGCTCAAGGGCGAGATGCGGGAGCGATATCTGCTTCCCGTGCTGCGCGGCGAGAAGGAAGCCTGTTTCGCGCAGACGGAGCCGGATGCAGGGTCTGATCCTGCTTCCATGCGGACGACGGCGGTACGTGATGGCGACCACTACGTCATCAACGGAACGAAGCGGTTCATCACGGGGGCCGCCAAGTCTCACTTCATGCAGTTGATGGCGGCAACCGATCGCGCGAAGGGCTCCAAGGGTGGCATCTCCTGCTTCATCGTCGACATGGATACGCCCGGCGTGAAGCTCGGCGCGCAATACGAGACGATGATGGGCGACAAGCCGTGGGAGATCATTCTCGACGACGTGCGCGTGCCCGCGAGCCATCTCGTGGGCGAGGAAGGCGGCGGGTTCAAGCTTGCGCAGGGATGGCTCGGGCATGGGCGCGTGAAGCACGGCGCGCGCGCGCTCGGCGTTGCGGAGCGTTCGCTCGAGCTCGCGACGAGCTATGCGCACCAGCGCGTCACGTTCGGCCGTCCGCTGGCCGATCGGCAGGGCATCCAATGGATGCTTGGCGACATGTACATGGATCTGGAAGTCGGCAAGATGCTCGTCTATCGCGCGGCGTCGCTGATCGAGGGCGGCGAGGAGGCGCGCATGGAGGCCTATCACGCCAAGTATTTCTGCGACGAGATGGCGTTCAAGGCGGCCGATCACTGTATGCAGATCCATGGCGGCATCGGATTGACGACCGACCTGCCGATCGAGCGGATGTGGCGGCAGCAGCGGAGCTACCGGATCACCGAGGGGGCGAGCGAGGTGATGCGCACGGTGCTCGCGCGGCACGTGATGAAGAAGTACGGGTGAGAAGCAGCGAGCGGAGTTCGGGCGGTAGATGACGAGCGTGAAGACCGAGACGATCGAGATCGGCGACTGCAGGCTCGCCGTGCGGCGCGCTGGTCGTGGGCGGCCGGTGCTGTGGCTGCACGGAACGGATGGACTTGCCGAGTGGCCGGCGATGATCGATCGCTTGGGCGAGCGGTATGAAGTGATCGCGCCGGATCATCCGGGCTTCGGCGAGAGCACTATCCCTGGGTGGATGGGCGACATATCCGATCTCGCCTATCTTTATCTCGATCTTCTGGTGAAGCTCGGAATCGAGCGTGCCGATGTCGTGGGGCATTCGCTCGGCGGGTGGATCGCTTTGGAAATGGCGGTGCGGCAGACACAGCGGATCGGGTCGCTCGCGTTGATCGCGCCGGCCGGGATCCACGTGAAGGGTGCGTCCAAGCGCGATATCTTCATGATCGATCCGGACGAGCAGGCGCGGCTCGCGTTCGCCGATCCCGCGCAGGCCGAGGCAGCCGCGATCAGGGCATCTGCGGCGAAGTACCAGGAGACCGCGATCGCCAATCGCGTTGCCTCGGCGCGGTTCGGTTGGAATCCGCGGTTCCATAATCCGCGCCTGGAGCGATGGCTGCATCGCGTCGATGTGCCGGCGCTCGTCGTTTGGGGCAAAGAGGACCGGATTTTCGCGCCGGAGCATGCAGAGGCTTTCGTACGCGCCATTCCCGGATCGCGTCTTGCTATGATCGAGAAGGCGGGGCATGTGCCGCATGTGGAGCGGCTCGAGGAGACGCATCGCGTGCTCGTCGAGTTCCTCGCTTGCTGAGGTCGAGCGCCGCGCCGGTGGACGAGCGGGACAAATCGCACTAGAGCAGTATCCGAACATAAACGATCGCCGTGGGCGATCGGATGTTCGGATAAAACTGCTCTAGCATTCTGAAATTAGAGCATCTTTATCCGACCAGAGAATCGCGAAAGACGATTCCGTCTGGTCGGATGATGCTCTAGTCCATCCCGGTAGGCAGGTCGGAGTGCGATCTGCCGGCGGGCGCCGAGGCATCAGATCAGGTCAATGGCGGGAAAGAAGAAGCACCGCCGTCGAAGGCATCGATTGCAGCAGCAGAGCGGCGCGGCGCCGCCGGTGCGCAAAGCGGCCGCGTCGTCTGCATCTCCTGAACCTCCTGCATCTGCCTCGCGCGCTGAGGTTTCGGCTGAGCCGGCCATGCCGAAGGTGGAGCCTTCGCCGGAACGGCCTGCGGCCACTGCGGTTGGCCACATGGCTCCCGCGGGTGACGCGGCACCTGCCGGCGCGGCAGGCGAACTTCCCGCGAAGCAACGGTCGCCGGCGCTGCGTGTCTGGCGGAACCGCAATTATCTGTTGTTCGAGTTAGGATCTCTGCCGCAGAGCATCACGACCTGGATACAACGGATCGGCGTGACGTGGCTCGCCTGGGAGCTCACTCACTCCAACGCCTGGGTTGGGGCCATCGCCGCGGCGGATCTCGCGCCGATGATCGTGCTGGCGCCGATCGCGGGGGCGATGGCCGATCGCGCCAGAAATGCGATGCGGCTGTTGCGGCTGACCAAAGTTCTGATGCTGTTGCAAGCCGTTCTGCTGGTGGTGCTGATGTACGCCAACCTGATGTCGATCGAGCTGCTGTTCGCGCTGTCGCTCGTCACCGGCGTGATCCACCCTTACGCCTCCGCGGCGCGGCAGATCGTTCTTGCAAGCTCGGTGGTGCGAGAAGATTTTCCCTCGGCTATCGCGCTCGACAGCGCGTTGTTCCAGTCGTGCCGTTTCATCGGGCCGGCGCTCGCTGCGATCATGATCGTGTGGTGGGACGTCGGCAGTACGTTCGTTTCGCATATCGTCGGGAATGCCATTCTGCTCGCGACGTTGATGTTCATGACGATCGAGCCGCGCGACCGGCGCGGGCACATTCGCCGGAGCCTGCTGATCGAGATCGCGGACAGCGTGAACTATGCGCGCGGGCACGGTGCGATCTGGCCTCTGTTCCTGCTGCTTGCCGTCGCGTCGATCCTGTTGCGCCCCGTGCAGGAATTGCTTCCGGGGTTCGCGAGCAAAGTGTTCAATGCCGGACCGGAGGGGCTCGGATGGCTTGCATCGAGCATGGGTGTCGGTGCGACATTGAGCGCGACATGGATCGCTTTGCGTGGCCGTATCGAGGGACTGAGCACCTGGGCGATCGCAGGCGGTCTCATTCTCGTGATGGCGACGCTCGGCTTTGCAGCGACCGATCAACTCTGGCTGGGATTGATTTTTGCGGGCCTGACCGCGTTCGGTATCAACACGATGTCGACGAGTATCCAGACGATCACACAGTCGGTCGTATCGGATGGCATGCGAGGGCGCGTCATGAGCCTCTACAGCCTTATCTTTCGGGGACTACCGGCCATCGGCTCGCTGGTGCTCGGTTCGATCGCGGACAACATCGGCCTGTCGCGAACGTTCACGATCGTGGCGGCGATGTCGTTGTGCGTATGGGGGCTGGTGGCGCTGAAGGCGCGCGAGATCGGTGCTGCGGTGCGGCGCGACATGTGATGCCGCCGTTCATTATTTTCGGTTCGTCATGTCAGACCGTAGTGAGCCGAAGGCGAACGAGCAGCGGAGATCCAGCGCAAAAGTCGCCGAAGGCGTCGATGTGCATGTCGAAAGACATCTTGCGTGCTTCGCACTGGTCTCATGCTGGGTCCCCGACGCGGCTGCGCGCCGGGAGAGTCGCTCGCCGGTCTGATACCGTCGGTTCATAATCTCGACTCGTGTTGCGTGGGTGCGATTCCGCTGATCGCCAGATCGTGATTCCATATCCCCATTGATTCGATGGAGGTCTGGATGACGGTGCCACTCGAGATCCGGCGGGATCGAACAC
>CAMDMH010000456.1 GCA_945901835.1 Devosia equisanguinis
CCGGCATCTCGGGCAAGGACCTGCAGCGCCTGCTCGGTTTCGGCTCCTACAAGACGGCGTGGACCTGGCTGCACAAGATTCGCACCGCGATGGTGCGTCCCGAGCGCGAGCCGCTCGGCCCTTTCGTGCAGATGGACGAAGCGCTCGTCTGCGAGAAGACCGGTGCCGACGAGGTCGCCGGCATCATCCAGGCGCCGGCGCCTGCGCGACTGATCGAGGGTGGGCTGCCGACCGAGCGGCTCATCGCCGACGTGGTCGTGTCGAAGTTCTCCGACCATCTGCCGCTCTATCGCCAGTCGCAGATCATGGCGCGTTCCGGCGTGCACATCGAGCGCTCGACGCTGGCCGGCTGGGTCGGCGCGGCAGCCGCCGAGCTGCAGCCCTTGCACGACTGGCTTGTCGAGCAGCTGAAAAAGGAGTCGCCGAAGCTGTTCTGCGATGAGACGCCCTGCCCGGTGCTCGATCCCGGACGCGGCGAGACGAAGACCGGCTACATGTGGGCGCTCGCGCGTGACGACCGGCCGTGGGGCGGAACGCTGCCGCCGGCGGTGGCCTACACCTATGCGCCGGGCCGCGGAGGTGTACACGCCGCAAAACTGCTCGACGGCTTCAATGGCGTGCTGCAGGTGGACGGCTATTCTGCGTACGACCAGCTCTCCCGGGCGACGCGGGCTGGTGGCCCGATCACGCTTGCGTATTGCTGGAGCCATCTGCGACGCAAGTTTTACGAGCTGTACGTGGGCGGCAACCAGCCGATCGCGACGCAAGCGCTCGCGCGCATAAAGAAGCTCTATGAGATCGAGGCCGAGATCCGCGGCCAGCCGCCCGAGGTGCGGCGCACATTGCGCCAGGAGAAGGCGAAGCCGCTCGTCGAGGCGCTGAAGCCGTGGCTGGAGGAGAGCCTCGCCAAGGTGTCGAAGGGCTCCAAGCTTGCCGAGGCGCTGGCCTACGGCCTCAACCAGTGGGATGGGCTCGTCCTCTACCTCGACGACGGCCGGATCGAGATCGATTCCAACACGGTCGAGCGCTCGATTCGTCCGCTCGCGTTGACGAGGAAGAATGCGCTTTTTGCCGGCCACGATATGGGCGCGGCGAGCTGGGCGACCGCGGCGACGCTCATCGAGACCTGTAAGTTGAATCAGGTTGATCCACTGGCGTGGATGACCGACGTGCTCACGAAGCTCGTCAACCGCTGGCCGGCCTCGAAGATCGAGGAGCTAATGCCGTGGGCATGGGCGGTCGCGGCCAAGGCAGAGCGCGCTCAGAAAGCGGCTTGAACCGATCGCAAGGTGGGGCGGCTGCACCGCTTACGCCCAAGCCCGGTGAAGCGAGCCTCGCTCATCTCGGCGTCCTCTTCCTCGACGAGTTGCCCGAATTCACACCGCAGGTGCTCGACAGTCTCCGACAGCCGCTCGAGACGGGCGAGGTCGTCATAGCTCGCGCTAACCACCGAGTGACGTACCCTGCTCGAATGCAGCTGATCGCCGCCATGAATCCGTGCCGCTGCGGCGGCGGTCCCGGCCACGCCTGCAAACGCGGCCCGCGCTGTGCTGACGACTATCAGGCGCGTATTTCAGGCCCGCTGCTCGATCGCATAGACCTGCAGATCGAAGTGCCCGCGGTTTCCGCCGCTGATCTTGTTCTTCCAGCGCCTGCCGAGGGCAGCGCCGAGGCTGCCGCACGCGTCGCGGCCGCCCGCCAGATCCAGCGCAATCGATATGGCACCTACGGGCAAGGCGCGCCGCGCACCAACGCGGAAGCCTCGGGCCAGATCCTCGAAGCGGTCGCCATGCCCGACGAGGCAGGCGTCGAGCTGATGCGCAGCGCCGCGACTGCCACGTCACTGTCCGCGCGCGGCTTCCATCGGACGCTGAAAGTGGCGCGAACACTTGCCGATCTCGACGGCGCCGAACGCGTCGGCCGCGCCCATATCGCCGAGGCGCTGAGCTACCGCCGCGAGATGCTGAAGCAGCGTCACGCCGCCTGAAAAGCGAGACGTGCGCAGCGCACATGGAAAATGAGGGCTTTACGCTCGGTGCAATCAGCTATGCCGCCAACCGCTCCCCACTCCCCCCTCAGCGGGTGGGAACCGGCTTTTCCCCGCGATAGTCATAGAAGCCGCGCTTGGCCTTCCGTCCGAGCCAGCCTGCCTCGACGTACTTCACGAGGAGCGGGCAAGGCCGGTACTTGCTGTCGGCAAGGCCTTCGTACAGCACCTGCATCACCGACAGGCAGGTATCGAGGCCGATGAAGTCCGCCAGCTCCAGCGGGCCCATCGGATGATTGGCGCCGAGCCGCATCGACTTGTCGATCGCGTCGACCGTACCGACACCCTCGTACAGCGTGTAGATCGCCTCGTTGATCATCGGTAGCAGTATGCGGTTGACGATGAACGCCGGGAAATCCTCCGACACCGCGATCGTCTTGCCGAGGCTCTCGGCGAACCGCCGCGCCATCGCGAAGGTCTTCTCTTCGGTAGCGATTCCGCGGATCAGCTCCACGAGCTGCATCACCGGCACCGGGTTCATGAAGTGCATGCCGATGAACTGCTCGGGCCGGTCGGTCGAGGCAGCCAGACGCGTGATCGAGATCGACGAGGTGTTCGATGCGACCATGGCGGTCGGCTTCAGTGATGGGCACAGCGCCGCGAAGATCTTGCGCTTGACCGCCTCGTCCTCGGTTGCGGCCTCGATCACGAGATCGCAGTCCCCGAGGTCGGCATACGTCGCCGCGTAGCTCATCCGCTTCAAAGCCGCCTTGGCGTCCAGCTCCTTGATCGCGCCGCGCGACACCTGACGGGTGAGGTTGCGATCGATCAACGCCAGCGCCTGTTCGACCCGCTCCTTCGCGAGATCGTTCATGCGGACCTCATACCCGGCGAGCGCGATGACGTGTGCGATACCGCTGCCCATCTGGCCCGAGCCGATGATGCCGACGCACTTCACCTCCGGAATCGGCACGTACTGTTCCGGCGCTTTGGTTGTCACATGCGCATTCATGGGCTTTGTATCCTCATCGGCATTTGAGTGCCGGAAGCTGCAGGTCGCACGGCGTGATTGCGGTGCTCTGCGATACCTTCCGGCATAATGATGTGTCGTCTATTTCCCGGCCTTGGCGAGTTCGGCCTCGAGCTCCGGCACGATCGTGAACAGGTCGCCGACAAGTCCGTAATCTGCGACCTGGAAGATCGGAGCCTCGCCGTCTTTGTTGATGGCGACGATGACCTTCGAGTCCTTCATGCCGGCGAGATGCTGGATCGCGCCGGATATGCCGACCGCAACATAGAGTTCCGGTGCCACCACCTTGCCCGTTTGACCGACCTGATAGTCGTTCGGCACGAACCCGGCATCGACCGCCGCGCGGCTTGCGCCGACCGCTGCGCCGAGCCTGTCGGCGAGGGGCTCGATCAGTTTCTTGAAGTTCTCTCCCGATTGCATGCCGCGGCCACCAGAGACGATGATCCGCGCGGCCGTCAGTTCAGGCCGTTCGAGCTTGGCGATCTCGGCTTTCTCGAACGTCGAGACGCCGACAGTGCCTCCGGCGGCTATGCTCTCGATCGGAGCTGGCGCGCCGCTGCGTGCAGGCGTCGCCGCGAACGAAGCGGTTCTGACCGTCACGACCTTCTTGGCATCGGCGGACTTCACGGTCTGGATCGCATTGCCGGCATAGATCGGCCGCTCGAACGTATCGGGCGACACGACGGCGATGATGTCAGAGATCTGCATCACGTCGAGAAGCGCTGCGACGCGCGGCAGTGTGTTCTTGGCCCGTGCCGTCGACGGCGCGACGAGTGCGTCGTAGCCGGCCATCATCGGCACGATCAGCGCCGCGACCTCCTCGGCCAGCTGGTGCGCGAGTTGTGGGCCTTCGGCGAGCAGCACTTTCGTGACCCCGTCGAGATTTGCCGCAGCTTCGGCCGCGCCGCGTGCAGCGCCGCCGGCCACCAGCACATGCACGTCTGCTCCGATGGCGCGAGCCGCGGTCAGGGCCTTTTCCGTCGTACCGGAGAGCGTGGTCTCGGTGTGTTCTGCCAGAAGTAGGACAGCCATCAGATTACTCCCGCCTCGCCCTTGAGCTTCGACACCAGCTCGG
>CAMDMH010000457.1 GCA_945901835.1 Devosia equisanguinis
GCCTTGTCCACGACCTGGACCGGGGTGTAGCGCGCGCAACGCTCGCGGAACGCCGTTGGCAACTCGCCCGCGCCGACACCCAGCGCCATCGCCAGTAGCTTTCGATTACCAGCGACGTTGGTCACGACCTTCATGTCGTTCCCTTCGACGTTCTCGTAGATGACGACGGGGCTGCGTCCCTGGCGCTCCAACTCGAACACCAGGGAGGTCATGTCGAGGCGCGTACGCACGGGCTCCTTGATCCTCAGGATCTCGCTCGGATGTGTCTTCTCCACCTGTTCGATGAAGCCGCGCAAACTCTGATTGTCGGCACCCGTCATGGTCTCTCCGGCCTGCTCTGTGAAACGAGGTTTCAGCATGCCATGCCGGCCGAGTGCATGCCAACCGCAAGTGACAATGCTAGTGAACCCAATTCGCCTCATCGAAGCGGCGACGTTGAAACCAGCGAGTTTGGAAGTTAAGCGTTGGCAGCAAGGCGCTGCCGCTACAAGGAGCCGCTATCATCAAGAGTGACGTGGAACGCAAGCTTGCATGCGGTGACTCCGAGCTGATGCGGCCCCGGAACTAAGGTGCCGTCACGGTCGACGGCATCACATTCGCGCCGGACACACGCTACGACGATTTCGTGCGGCGTGGCGAGATTCAGTGCTCGCGGTGGCGCAACCGAATCGTGGTGGTGCGGGCGTCAACCGCCGAAGGAGCCCAATGTGAGCCTGCTCTATCAACTCGCGTCTTTCGTGGCGACAGCGTCCGCGCGCGATCTGCCCGCACTCGACCGCGAGATCTTGCGCCTGCATGCGGCAGACGTGATCGTGGCCCGGATCGCGGGCGCGCACACGAGCGAAGGCCGCGCCGTGTCGCAGCTTTACCCGGGCGGACGCGGGGCCGGTTCGATCGCAGGACTTTGCGCCCTGGTCCGCCTGACGGAGATCGACGACATCCACATCGGCTCCTGCACGACACCAAGCTCGGTGGCCGTACCCGTCGCAATGGGCATCGGCGCGGAAACCGGGTGCGATCCTGAAAGGCTCGAGAGCGCGATCTGGGCAGGGACGGAGTTGATCGTTCGACTGGGGAAGGCGATCGACGGCGCCCGCGTTCTCTACAAAGGGCTTTGGCCCACACGGACGGGAGCAACGATCGGCGCTGCGGCTGCCGCTGCGCGCGTTTGGGGGCTCACGACCGAGCAGACCGTTCACGCCCTGTCGCTCGCTGCCATGACGACCGCAGGGCGGACCGGTAAGTTCAAAGGTGAACCCTCCGGCCGCTGGATTGTTTTCGAAGCCGCTGTCGCGGACGGGATCAAGGCAGCTGCCGCGGCACAGGCTGGCTTCAGCGGCGATCCCGACTTGCTCGAAGGAAAATGGCTCGAAGGGGCCCTCGGCGTTCCGGTCGACACATCGCAGCTTACAGATGGCCTGGGGCACACCAGCGTCTATCCAGAGTTGTCATTGAAGCCCTATTGCACGGCGCGGCAGGCGCTTTCGGCGGCGGAAGCGATGCGGGGCCTGATGGCCGAAGGGCTCGATCCCGAAACGATCGTACGGATCGTGATCCGCGTTCCCACGGCCTACGCGGTAATGGTCGGCCAGAAGCTCGATCCGGCGATCCGGGCATCGAGTTATGTCAGCGCTGCCGGCTTGGTCGCCGTCGCAGCGCTCGCGCCCGGTGCGCTCTATGACGTCGAGCGCGCAAGCGTCCTCGGTGATCCCCGCATTCTCCGTCTCTCGCAGCTTGCAACGGTGGAAGCCGACACAGCTTTTGATCCAGGATTCCCGAACATCTGGCCGGCTGAACTCGTCGTCGAGACGACTGAAGCGACCTTGCGGCGGACGGTGACCGATCCGGCCGGTGCGCCCGGCAATCGGATCGACGACGCGGGCTTGCTGTTCAAATCGCGGAATGTGCTGGGCCACTTCGGCCGGCGCGATACTGCAGACGTCGTGCTCGACCTTTCGCGCTGCGCGTTCGCCCAACAAGATGCGGCAAACGCTTTCGCGCGCCTACTGGTTAGCGGCCACGCGGGTAGGTGATGCTGGTGATGCTCATTGCATGTACCGAAATGGCGCACCCGGCAGGCGCCTAACTGGTCATTCGTAGTCGTTCGCGCCGCGTCCTATTCAACCACCTATCTACATGATTGTACGATAAGAGATTTGGTGGAAGCGTTCGTAGTCGTTCTTACTTCTTCGCCCCAAACCGCGTATAGTGTTGGGGCCGGTATTGGGGCCGGCTGATATCAGTGGGAGGGCAAATGGCACGCAGGACGCACCGGCTGAGCGCCCGCACGGTGGCGACACTCGACACGCCGGGACGCCATGCCGACGGTGGCGGGCTATACATTTCAATCTCTAAGTCCGGCGGCACCGAACGACGCCGCTGGGTGTTCCTGTTTCGCTGGCATGACCGCCTGCGGGAGATGGGCCTCGGGAGCGCCGTCACGGTCTCACTGGCCGATGCACGCGACTTGGCCGACCAATGTCGGCGCAAACTCCGCGCTGGGCGCAGCCCTTTGGAAGCCCGCGAGGCAGACCGGCGTGAACAACAGGCGATGCGGACGTTCGGTGAGGTCGCCGCTGCATACTACGATGCCAAGCGGCACGAATGGCGGAATGCGAAAGTCTCCAGGCAGTGGATGGCACCGCTGGAGCGATACGCTGCGCGTGTCATGCCCATGCCGGTTCGCGAGATCGGGACTGACGACGTTCTCGCGGCCTTGCAGCCGATCTGGACTACGAAACCGGAGACCGCGCGCCGTGTTCGCCAACGCATCGAGGCAGTTATCGACGCGGCCAAGGCCCGTGGGCTGATCCCGCCGAACGAGGCCAATCCTGCTCGCTGGAAAGGCCACTTGGCGCACTTGCTGGCCAAGCAGGGCAAGCTGTCGCGGGGGCATCAACCGGCAATGCCGTATCGCGATGTACCTGAGTTCGTTGCCCGCCTGCGAGATCGGGACGGACTTGCGGCGTTCGCACTGGAGTTCACGATTCTATGTGGTACGCGGACGAGCGAGACGCTGGGCGCAACATGGTCCGAAATCGACTTCGAGACCGAAGTGTGGACGGTGCCCGGCCAGCGCACAAAGAGCGGTCGCCAACATCGGGTGCCGTTGTCGCGGCGTGCACTCGGCATCCTGCGCAAACTTTGTCAGGTGCGGACGGGCGATCTCGTGTTCCCGGGCAAGAAACCCGGTCGGCCATTGTCAACGATGGCGATGCTCATGGTGCTTCGCAGAATGAAGGTCACGGGCGCCGTAACACACGGTTTTCGATCCTCGCTTCGCGATTGGGCGACGGATGTTGCGGGCGTGCCGCGCGAAATTGCCGAGGCCGCCCTTTCTCACGTCAGCGGCGATCAAACCGAGCGGGCATACGCCAGAAGCGATGCATTGGAACGGCGGCGTCAATTGATGGAAAGCTGGGCTCAATTTCTCGACGGCGGCGCGGAGTGCAACGTGGTGCCGCTGCACGCGATAGTGCGCTAAGATTAATTCGCGCGGCTAGCCCTACGGGGCGATAAGCGGGACCCGACCCGACTGCCGCGTGACCACCTCGGAGGCACTTCGGAGGTGCGCATGGCTGAGATCGAGCCCATCGAGGTCCCAGCCGATGCTTGGTCAGAAATTCAGAAAGCTGGCGGCATCACGCTGCCGAATGCCGAGATCGAGCAGTTCTCTTACTTCATCTTGATGTACACGCACAACTACACCGCGGCGATGGCTGGTAGGAATTTGACAGACGCCGAGGCCGACAAACTCAAGACGGCGAACAAAGCGGCGGCAGCGTTGACGGAAGCCCTGCGCAATCTTGATTTCGGATTGAAGTGGCGCCTGGAAAAGGCCGACTTGGCTCGCCGGCTAGACGGTGGGCGGTGTTTTCTTTCGGATTTGGCTGATACTCACCTCAGCTTGCTGCAACCGGGGAGTTTGCCAGAGATCGGCTCCCCGACGTTTCAAGTGGGTAGCCTGAGATCGAGTTTGCCGGCGATCATGTAGGTGACGACCTTCAATGTCTCGCGGTTTCGGTATCCGCGCGCCTTTGCCTTGGCGGCCTGGACGAGGCTGTTGATGCCCTCGATGAGTCCGT
>CAMDMH010000458.1 GCA_945901835.1 Devosia equisanguinis
CTAGCTGCTGCTGGAGAGGCATGTCCCGTCCGATCCGCTGGTGCTTCCTGGCAGAACCACCACGTCTGACTCGCGGCGAGACGCCTCGCCTCATCCCTCCTCAGGACGAGAAATCCGGCGCGCTGGGACTATTTTGCAAGTGGCTCTAGAGTCATAAGATTAGAGCAGGTTTATCCGAGCAGTCGAACGCCTGTGGCGTTCGCATCTTATCGGATACGGCTATAGGGGAATCCTACCCAATCATGAGCCCGACTGAGCATGAGGAAGTGCCGTGGCGCATTCAGGCGGGCGTCTATGGCGTCGGGTTGTTCAGCACGTCGATTTTCTACATCGGCTCGGTCATCATCCCGCTCTACGTCTATACGATGAACCCCTCGCCGCTGCTGTTCGGCCTCATGTTCAGCCTTCCGCATGTGTTGCCGCTGGTGCTCTCGATACACGGCGGGGCGATGATGGACCGGCTCGGTGCGCGGCAGGTGATGCTGGCGATCACGACGCTCGGGGCGGTGGTCCCGCTGCTCTATCCCGTTGCGCCATCGATCTGGGCGTTGATGGTTCTTCAGATGCTGCTGGGGTTGTCGGAATCGCTCGGATGGCTCGGTGCGCAGACGATGATCGGGCAGTACATGCAGGGCCGCACTGTCTATGCAGGGCGGCTCAGCGCGGTGATCCGGATCAGCCAGCTCGTCGCGTCGCCTCTCGCTGGGATCGCGTGGGACCTTGCGGGGCCGTGGGGCGCGTTCACCTTGATGTCGGTATGGGCTTCATGCGCGATCGTCTGCGCGCTGTGGCTGCCGGCGCTGCCGCTCGGCAAGGGCGAGCATGATGCGACGGCGCCGCGTGTGCAGATCCGAATGCGGGATCTGATGCCGAGGCTCGCCGACTACATCACGGCTTTCCAACTGCTGCGTTCGCCGGCAGTGGTGCTGATCGTGCTGCTGGGCGCGATGATGCATGTCGGCAATGCGATGCAGGGCTCGTTCTATGTCGCGTGGCTCACGGAGATGCGGATCACAGGTACGTCGATCGGCCTGTTGAGCGCGGCTGGTGCGATCGGGGCGGCGCTTTTCTCGCTGCTAACCACGCATCTGATGCGTTACATGGGCGGACTATGGATCGCGCTCTTGTCGATCTGGGCGGGGTTGCTGCTGATCTGCATTACGCCGCTGCTGGGAAGCTATTTCCTGCTGCAGGTCGCTATGTTCCTGCGGTCGGGCGCCAACGGGCTGGCGCAGCCGCTCATCATCTCTCTGGTGCTGCGCGGAGCAGGCCGGGCCAACCAGGGCAAGGCGGTGGGGCTTCGCGGCACGGCGAACCGTATCGCTTCGATCATCGCGCCGCTCGGCATGGGTGTCATCGCAGAAATTGCGGGGCTCGAGGCGTCGTTCTATATCGTCGGCGTTGCGATCAGCGTCATATTGGCGGCGGTCGCGATGTATCTGTGGCGCCGGCCGGAACTCGGGCAGGCCGGCGAGGACTGAGCGGGGGCTACTTCCTCGCGCTCGGCGGCTGCATCAGTTGCTGGACGCGGTCGGTAAGCGATTTCGGCGCGCCGACGATATCGGCGACGAGCTTGGTCATGGGTTCGCCGGCCAGCGGGTCGATGTCGAAGGCGAGACGCTTTGCGTCGGCGAGGAATACCGGATCCTTCATCAGGGCGTCGAAGCTGTCGCGGATCGTCTTCACGCGCTCGGCGGGGACGCCTGCAGCCATGAACAGGGGGTAGCTCATCGCGTATTTCAGCGACCAGAAGCGGAGCACCTCGTGCGCGTCCTTGTTGCCGGCAGCGAGTTCTACGGCGGTGGGCACGTCGGGGAGCAGCGCGATGCGCTTTTCGCTGGCCTGCAGGAGAACGCGGACTTTCTTGTCGCGCCACCAGTCGGCCTTCGCCGAGGTGAGGTTGGGCAGCACGGCGGTGTTGCCGTGGACCTCGCCGCGCTCGGCGGCAGAGAAGATTTCGGCCTGGCTCTTGTAGCCGGTCACCATCTCCATCTTTGTGCCGAGCAACTGGTTTGCGAGCCAAGGCACCACGAAGTTGTCGCCGCCGACGCCCATCGAGCCGAGGACGATCTTTTCGGTCTTGAGGTCGGCGAACGATTTGGCGGGCGCGGTATGGTAGACCCAGATCACCTGCGGCAACTGCATCGGCGAGCCGATCCAGTTCAGCTTGAGTGCATCGAACTGGACGTTACCGCCATCGCGGGAGAGCATCTTCAGGCCGGGCTCGAGCGCGATGTTGGCGTTGCCCATGCCGATCACGGTGCCGTCCTTCGGCGCGGCGTTCTGCATGTAGTTGGTCATCGCCAGGCCGGAGGCGATGTGCATGTTCGAGACGATGAACGTGGGATTGCCGGGAATGGTGCGGCCCCAGTGCTGCGCCATCGTTCGCGAAACGAGATCATAGGCGCCGCCCGCGCCCGCGCCGACGATGAGGTTGATCTGCTTGCCCTTGTAGAAGTCGGGGGGCGATTGCGCCCATGCCTGGGGCGAAGCCGCGGCTAGGGAGGCTGCAGCGGCACAGGCCGCAACCGTCGTGGTGAACCGCATTGCTTCCTCCATTGGGACCGGTCGTGGCGCCGGATATCGAATGCGATCAAACCACGCAGAGAGGTTCATGGGCAATGGCCATCCATCGGGCATCGAACGCGCCAGGCGATGTCCTGCCCCGACACGAAACATACTGTGCAGCGGCCTCGACATTGCCTATTCTCGGCGCTCACACCGTCCGTTCCATGATGCACCGAGGTTCCTCGCGTGCACTGCTGCCCTGGAGTCTCGAGCATGGCCAAAGCGCCGAAGCCTGCCGCCGCGCCTAAAGCTACTTCCAAGCCCGGCCGCAAGGTCGTGATCACGTGCGCGATCACGGGCGCGAGCCATACGCCGTCGATGTCGCCGTACCTGCCGATCACGCCGGAAGAGATCATCGAGCAGAGCCTGGCTGCGGCGGAAGCGGGTGCGGCGATCCTGCATCTGCACGCGCGCGATCCGATCACGGGCAAGCCAGACCAGACGCCGGCTGCCTTCGGGAAGTTCCTGCCGCGTCTGAAGCAGCAGACGAACGCGGTTATCAATCTCACGTCGGGTGGTTCGCCGACGATGCTGGTGTCCGAGCGCGTGCGGCCGGCGTCGGAGTTCAAACCGGAAGTCGCCTCGCTCAATATGGGCTCGATCAATTTCGCGCTCTATCCGATGCTGGAGCGCTTCAAGGAATTCAAGCACGACTGGGAGCGGCCGTATCTCGAAGGTACGCGGGATCTGGTGTTCCGCAATTCGTTCAAGGACATCGAGTACGTGCTCGAGACCTGCTACGGCAACGACACGCGCTTCGAGTTCGAGTGTTACGACATCGCGCATCTCTACAACCTGGCGCACTTCCTCGACCGTGGCCTCGTGAAGCCGCCGCTGTTCGTGCAATCGGTGTTCGGCATTCTCGGCGGCATCGGTACGCATCCGGAAGACGTGATGCACATGAAGCGCACGGCGGACCGGTTGTTCGGCGACAAGTACAAGTGGAGCGTGCTGGGTGCTGGCCGCCATCAGATGAGCATCGCGGCAATCGCGGCGGCGCAGGGCGCGAACGTGCGCGTGGGTCTGGAAGATTCGCTGTGGATGGGACCGGGCCGCCTCGCCAAGTCGAACGCGGAGCAGGTGCGCAACGTGCGCTCGATCTTGGAAGGCCTCGGGCTCGAGATCGCCACGCCCGACGAGGCGCGCGCGATCCTGTCGCTGAAGGGCGCGGACAAGGTGAATTTCTAGGCGCGGGATCGTAGGCTGGGTCAAGCGAAGCTCGGCGGAGCGCGACCCAGCTACCGAGGCGTATATGAAAATGCTGGGTCGCGCAGTGCTTGACCCAGCCTACGAAAGCAACGTGAGGAAACGCATGAACATCAAAGTCGGACTGAAGGCGATCGAGGAGGCTTCGGAGAAGCTGTCGAACTGGGGCAAGTGGGGCAAGGACGATCACTCCGGCACGCTCAACTACGTCAAGCCGCAGCACATCGTGGAAGCGTCGAAGCTGATCAAGAAGGGCAAGCCTTTCGCGCTCGGCATTCCGCTCGACCGCACGGGGCCGCAGACCGGTCTG
>CAMDMH010000459.1 GCA_945901835.1 Devosia equisanguinis
CTCGCGCCGCGATCTCGAGCCGATCGTCGAGAAGTGCGCGAAACGCGGGCTCTATTCCAACCTCATCACTTCCGGCGTCGGCCTTCCGGGCGAGCGCCTGGAGAAACTTGCAGCCGCCGGCCTCGATCACGTTCAGCTTTCGATGCAGGACGCCGATGCCGCCAATTGCGATCGTATCGCAGGATACGACGGTGCGCATAAGCGCAAGCTCGAACTGGCGCGCAACGTGCGGGCGCTGGGCCTGCCGCTGACGCTCAACGCGCCGATGCATCGGCACAACCTCGACAACCTCGAAGCCATCATCGCGCTCGCTGTCGAGTTGGGCGCGGCCCGCATCGAGATCGCGAACGTGCAGTACTACGCCTGGGCGCTCGCCAACCGCGCCGCCCTGATGCCGACCCGCGAGCAGGTCCGCCGCTCCCTCGGCGTCGTCCAGGCCGCGCGCGAACGGCTGAAGGGCGTGCTCGCCATCGACTTCGTCGCGCCGGACTACTACGCGAGGCGCCCGAAGCCCTGCATGGGCGGTTGGGGGCGCGGCATTATCGTCGTCACGCCCGCCGGCAAGGTCCTTCCCTGCCACGCTGCGGAAACGCTGCCGGGAATGACGTTCGAAAACATAAGGACGCAGGCGCTCGGGGATATCTGGCGCTCATCGCCCGCCTTCGAGGCCTATCGCGGCACAGCCTGGATGCCGGAGCCCTGTCAGAGCTGCGAGCTGAAAGAGAAGGACTGGGGCGGCTGCCGCTGTCAGGCCCTCGCCCTCGCAGGCGACGCCACCGCAACCGACCCCGCCTGCGACCGCTCTCCGTTTCACGCCAACATGGTGGTGCTAGCGGAAACGGAAGCTGCCGACGAGCCGCCCCCGTTCCGCTATCGCCGCTAGCATTCGAGGTGCTCCTCCACGCGCGCAGGGGAGGCGGCGCACTTCGTCGGCGCCTGCGCCGGAGAAGAAGCAAAAAGCGCCGGAGGGGGGAGCCCCAATCTTACCCGAGCCCGAGCATGATCTCCAAGTTCTGCACGGCCGCGCCCGACGCGCCCTTGCCGAGGTTGTCGAGCTTTGCGACCAACACCGCCTGCCCGCGCGCATCGTTGCCGAACACCGTCAGCTCCAGCATGTTCGTGTCGTTGAGCGCTTCCGCCTCGACCTTGCCGCCCTTGCGCGATGCATCGCTGGCCGGGACCACTTTCACGTAGCGCGAGCCGGAGTAGCGCTTGACCAGCACCGCTTCGAGATCGGCCGTCTTCGGCTTGCCCGTTAGTGTATTGAGATGCAACGGCACCGACACCAGCAGTCCCTGCCGGAAGTTGCCGACCGAGGGCACGAAGATCGGCCGCCGCGTCAGCTTCGAATAATGCTGCAGTTCCGGCAGATGCTTGTGCTCGAGTGCCAGACCGTACAGCTCGAACGACGGCGCCTTGCCCGTTTCGTAATCGGCAATCATCGACTTGCCGCCACCCGAATAGCCCGACACCGCGTTGACCGTCACCGGATAGTCGGCCGGCATCAGCCCAGCGTCGACCAGCGGCCGCAGCAGCGCGATCCCGCCCGTTGGATAGCAGCCGGGATTGGCCACGCGCCGCGCCTTCGCCAGCAGCGCCGTCTGCTCGGGCGCCATTTCCGGGAAACCGTAGACCCAGCCCGGGGCGACTCGATGCGCCGTCGAGGCATCGAGAATGCGCGGCCCCCCGCCCGGCAGCGTGTCGGCTAGCGCCACGGTCTCTTTCGCCGCGTCGTCCGGCAGGCACAGCACGACGAGATCGACGCCCGCCATCAACTCGCGCTTGGCGCCCACGTCCTTGCGCTTGTCGGCCGCGATGCTGCGAAGCTCCACGCCGCCGTGGTCACGCAACTGCTCCGCGATGCCGAGCCCGGTCGTCCCGGCTTCGCCATCGATGAATATGGTGGGCATTTTCGAGGTCATGGCGTTCGATCCGATTGGGGCCGCTCGAAGCTGCGAAATAGGCCGACCACGCCCCCCATGCAAGTGCGCAGAAGGCAAGGTCGGCCACCTCTCCAGCATCACCAACACTTTGCATCCCCGGCCGAGCGATCAGCGAGAGCTGAGGCCTTGCTGGTCAACCGCCGCGCACCACCGCGACCCGTCAAGATCCCGGATAACCGCGCACGGCCGGCAGCGATCCGGCGCGCCTTCGCGCCGCAGTCGCCGGCCGAGGAAATGCGCGGCTTCCGGGGACGCGAGTGGAGGGGGAGGTGCGCCCGCCACCACAACACTCCACCCAATCCCTTACCGCTTCATCCCCAGCGACTTCAGAATGATGTTCTTGATCATGGTAGCGGCGGTGCGGCTGGCGGTGCGCTGCATGTCCTTGGCGATCATTTCGCCGATGCCTTGATTGTAGCGGCCCGTGCGCGCGTTCTTGCCGCCCGAGAGGATCGTGCCCCAGAACCCGCCGCCGCCCGCGTTGGCTTCCTGCGTCTCGTCGGCGCCGGCCTTCTTGTCCAACATCTCCTTGGCGCTGTCGCGCTCCTGGCGGTCCTCGTACTTGCCGAACACGGGGCTGTATTCGATGCAGCCGCGGCGCTCCTCGTCGGTGAGCGGCCCGATGCGCGCTTGCGGCGGAATGATCAAGGTCCGCTGCACCATCGACGGCTCGCCCTTGTTTTCCAGGAACGACACGAGCGCCTCGCCGACCTTCAGCTCCTTGATCGCCTCGGCGGTGTCGAGATCGGGGTTCTGGCGGAACGTCTTGGCGGCGGTCTCGACGGCCTTCGCTTCCTGCGGTGTAAATGCCCTGAGCGCGTGCTGCACGCGATTGCCGAGCTGCGCCGATACGGTATTCGGCACGTCCATCGGGTTCTGCGTCACGAAATAGATGCCGACGCCCTTCGAGCGCACGAGACGCGCGATCTGCTCGATGCGTTCGAGCAGCGGCTTGGGCGCGTCGGTGAACAGCAGATGCGCCTCGTCGAAGAAGAACACGAGCTTGGGCTTGGGCTGGTCGCCGACTTCGGGCAGCGTCTGCCACAGCTTCGACAGCATCCACAGCAGGAACACCGCATAGAGGCGCGGCTTCTCCATCAGCTTGTCGGCGGCGAGAATGTTGATGATGCCGCGCCCGTCCGGCGCCGTGCGCACGAAGTCCTTGATGTCCAGCGCCGGCAACCCGAAGAAATGCCCCGCGCCCTGCTCCTCGAGCACGAGAATGCGCCGCTGGATTGCGCCGACCGACGCTGTCGCGACGTTGCCGTACTTGGTCGTCAGCTCTTTGCCGCGCTCGGCGATGTTGTTGATGATGGCGCGTAGATCCGCGAGATCGTCGAGCGGCATCTTCTCGTCGGAAGCGACGCGGAAGGCGATGTTGAGCACGCCCTCCTGCACCTCGTTGAGTTCTAGCATCCGCCCGAGCAGCAGCGCGCCCATGTCGTTGACGGTGGCGCGGATCGGATGACCCTTCTCGCCGGTCACGTCCCAGAACACCGTGGGATAGGCTTTGTTCTGGTATTCCTTGATGCCCAGCTCTTCGAGCCGCTTCTTGACGAAGGGCTTGGGCTCGCCGATCGCAGCAACGCCGGAAAGATCGCCCTTGATGTCGGAGGCGAACACCGCGACGCCGGCGTCCGAGAAGCCTTCCGCGAGCGTTTGCAGCGTGACCGTCTTGCCGGTGCCCGTTGCGCCCGTGATCAGGCCGTGGCGGTTGGCTAGCCGCAGATCGAGCAGCTCGTCCTTGCCGTCGCTCTTGCCGATGAGAATCTTGTCGTCCTGCAGCATCGAAGGGCTCCTGTCGTCGGGCCGGAAGGTGACGGGCCAGTAACTACGGCCGGACGATAGCGCGCAGCACGGCGCGGCTCCGGCGACTCGGGAACGCGAATCCTTATCGATTCCACTTGGCATGCCTGCGACGGCATTTCAATTATCGGTTGCAGCAGAAACTCATGTTTTGCACGGCATTGAACGGGGGGCAGCATCTTCCACTGCTTCTACCTGCCGTGATGGCCGCGAATGCGGCCCTCCACGTCTCCAGGCAATCAAGTCACAGCGACGTTGAGATCGGCGGATTTCAGGATTGGGCAGTCTCGCCCGGCACCGGCAGCGGCGCGAGTTCGCAGGCCGCG
>CAMDMH010000460.1 GCA_945901835.1 Devosia equisanguinis
AGATCGCGGAGATCGAGCGCGTCGACGAACACATCTACCGCGCGAACAGGATTGCTTTCGTCGACCCAGTCATCGAGGCATTCCGGCAACAATGCCGCCTGCCCGCGATCCGCTCCCGCTACGAAGCCCGTCATGGAATCCCCCGCCGATTCAGCAGGAGATTCATAGCACGAATGGGGTTTTCACACAGTCTGGGTCCCTTCCCCCGCTTGTCCGGTTCCATGTCGAACGACACGCGCATGCCCTCGTCGAGGGCGCCGATACCGGAGCGCTCCACGGCAGTGACGTGCACGAATACGTCTTTGCCGCCCTGCTCGGGCGTGATGAAGCCGTAACCTTTGGTTTGATTGAAGAATTTGACTGTGCCGGTCTGCCGCATGCATATCTCCTAGGACCCGGGGGGAGGGTTTGTTGGAGCGGCCGCGCGGACGATGACATCCCCGGCCGCGAGGTGTCAGGTTGGCCGTACCGATGTCGGTGAACGCGAGAATTCCGAGAGATCGAACCGCATTGTCGTGGAAAGTCTCAGCAGGCTCTGCAGTCTCCGCCGGGCCGGTCAGGCGCCCGAGCCCATCAAATATTGTTTCAACGAGGGCTTTCGCGCAAGGCAATTCCGGAAAACACTTTTCGATTTTCGACGCCAACAGCACGCCCAAGCGCCCCTCATACCGTCGAGCGGAAGAACAAACTCATTTACCTTGTCCGCTCGACGAGGCCGCGAAGGCGGCCCGGCGCGAGCGCCGTATCGAAAGCTCAGAACCGCACTGCGGGTCAGAACTTTCGCTTGAGGGTATCAGCCGCCCCCGCTCAGTCCCTCGAGCGACCAGCGCGCGCCCTTCTCCAGCCCGAGCCGTTGCGCCAGGAACGGCCCGAGCACCCCGAGTTGCCGGTCGATCTCGAACGGCGGATTGTGAATGACGAGCCCCGTGCCGTTGAGCACGACGGGATCGGCACCCGAGCGTATCCACATCTCGGCGGTGACGAGCTTCGCAATCCCGGTCGCCTTCAGTTCGCGCTTGAACGCGTCGACCGGACGGCGGTCCTTGATCGGATACCAGAGAATATAAACGCCTGTGGCGAAACGTTTCTCGGCCTCGCCCAGCGCGCGGACGAGACGGCCGAACTCTCCCGGCTCCTCGAACGGCGGATCGATCAGCACCACCCCGCGCCGCTCCTTCAGCGGCAACTGCGCCTTGAGCGCCACCCATCCGTCGAGTTCGGTCACCTTGACCTGGTCGTCCCGCGCGAACGCTCCTTGCAGCGTCCGCACATCTTCCGGATGCAACTCGTTGACCACCATCCGGTCCTGCGGCCGCAACAACTCCCGCGCGAGCTTCGGACTGCCGGGATATCGAACGATCTCGCCCGCCTGGTCGAACGCCGGATTGAAGCGCCGCACCACGCTGAGATAAGGCTCGAGCAGCTTTGCGACAGCCGGCGGCAGCGGCTCCGCGCCCGGCCCTAGCAGGCGCCCGATACCGCCACGCCATTCGCCGGTCTTCTGCGCGGCTTCCGAGCCCAGATCGTAGACGCCGATGCCCGCATGCGTATCGATCACGCGAAACGCGGCATCCTTCAGCTTCAGCCGCTCGATCACCAGCGCCAGCACAGCGTGCTTGAACACGTCGGCGAAATTGCCCGCATGATAGATATGACGATAGTTCATGCACGAGCTTCAACTGAAAGGGGCGCCGGATGTCAACGCCGCACCGTCTATGGACGAACCGGATTTCGATCGCTATCCGGAAGCCTCGATCCTCTGCCGGCTGAAGCTGAAGCACAACTCCACGCCCCAATCGAAGGTCCGCCCACGATCATGTCGAACACTCTCGAAGGCTCAGTCGCCATCGTCACAGGCGGTGCCTACTCCATCGGCCGCGAGTTCTCAGAAGCGCTCGCCCGCGCCGGCGCCTCCGTGGTCATCGCCGATATCCGCGATGGCGCCGAAGTCGCAGCAGAGATCGGCCGTAAGTACAACGTCGAAACGATGTTTCAGCGCACCGACGTGAGCCGCGAGGCCGATGTCGAGGCCCTCGCCGCTGCCGTCCTTAGCCGCTTTGGACACGCCGACATCCTCGTCAACAATGCGGCCCTTTTCGCCGAGTTGCCGAAGGTCGATTTCCGGCAGATCCCCGTCGAGACCTTCGATCGCGTCATGGCCGTGAACGTCCGCGGCCCCTTCCTCATGGCCAAGCACATCACGCCGCTCATGATCCCGCGCGGCCGCGGCAAGATCATCAACATAGCCTCAGGCACCGCCTACAAAGGCCAGCGCAACCTAGCCGCCTACGTCACCTCGAAGGGCGCCGTCGTCGCCATGACCAAGGCGCTCGCCCGCGATCTCGGCCCCGACAAGATCAACGTCAATGCCATCGCGCCGGGCTTCACCGAAAGCGCTTCAGTCAACGATAACCCCCACCAGAAGATCAACGCCGAGAACACCGTGAAGAGCCGCGCGCTCCAGCGCACGCAGGTGCCCGAAGATCTTGTCGGCGCGCTGCTGTTCCTCGCCTCGCCCGCGAGCGACTTCGTCACCGGCCAGACGATCGCAGTGGACGGCGGCTCGATCATGTTGTGATCTCGCCGCCATCGAACCGCGGTGCATCGCGAGCACGCACAACGCGCCACAAATTGCCTGGAGAACAGCATGATCACCCGCATCGGCACCGCCGAGCCCGAAAGTACCTTCCTCACGCAAGGTGAAGCGCTTGCCGCCATCTTGCCCGCTCATGGCGCGCCAGGCCCCTATGACGTGCTGATCAGCCCAGCCGCGAGCATCGACAACGCCAACCGTCTCGATCGCGGCGAGATCGATCTGGGCTTCATGGCCGCCAACTGGATCGGCCGCGCCAAGCGGGGCGACAAGCCTTTCACGGCGCCCATCGACCTCCGCATGGTCGCGCCGATGAACGTCGGCCCGCTGTTCTTCATCGCACGCGCAGGCTCCGGCATCGAGACGTTCGACGACCTCGCCGGCAAGCGCGTCGCCGTCGGTCCCGCCGGCAGCGGTATGACCCAACACGCCCATACGATGCTGGCCGCGTTCGGCAAGACCATCGATCACGTCCGACCGGCCTACCTTTCATTCGCAGACGGCGCGAAAGCGCTCGCTGCCGGCGAGATCGACGCCCAACTTCAATGTCCGATCCCCAACAAGGTGATGACCGCGCTCGACGCCGACGTCCCGCTCACCATAGTTCGCTTTCCGCCCGCTCAACTTGACGCGATGCTGGCGAAGGTCTCGTTCTACCGGCGCGCGATTATGCGCAAGGGCGCGCTTAGGGCGCTGACCGTGGATGTCCCCCAGCCCGGCGTGCTCAATGTACTCGTCTGTCACGCACGGGCCGAAGAGAGCCGGATCGCGACGATCGCAAAGGCCGTTCGCAGCGGCGCCAAGGATCTCGCCCGCCACAACGCGCTGTTCGACGGCCTCGACGAGTTGTTCGCGACCGCACGCACCGAAGGCGCGAAGCTGCTGGAGCCGGACGGCGTGAAGCTCCACGAAGGCGCTCGCGCGGCCTATGCTGCGGGCGGACTTCCCGTCTGACCACGAGTGTCAGCTAGGTCGATGCTGCCTCACGTTCTGATCACGTAGAATTCAATACCCCTGATCGCACCTTTGCGGCAGGAGACGATGACGTCGGCAGCGGTGTCGGCAGTCGTGTCGTCGCAATAGCTTCATCTGTTTGGAGCAGTTCCATCCGATCGGTCGAACGCAATTGGCGTTCTCCTCTGCTCGGATAGTGCTCTTGCGAGCCTGTAACGAAAGGCGTCGCCTGACCGAACAAGGGAAATCGCACGAACGGCGAACGGTTGAAGTGCAGGTATTGGGAGTTACGAATGACAGACGTAGTTCGCGCATTAGCTATGACTGGCGCAACGTTGATATTCGGCGGCCCCTACAGCAACCTTGAAGCGACACGGGCAGTCCTGGCCGAAGCCTCACGCCTCGGCATTCCGTCTGAGCGGATCATCTGCACGGGAGACATCGTGGCCTATTGCGCCGATCCCGTCGCCACACTCGATCTTGTCCAAGCGAGCCGCATCCACGTCGTCATGGGCAACTGCGA
>CAMDMH010000461.1 GCA_945901835.1 Devosia equisanguinis
GGATCGAAACCGTCGATCCTCATCGGCGCCCTGACGATCCTGATGATCGGATTGTTCACCGCGGCGAGGCTGGAAGCGATCGACGCCGATCCCGATGCCTACGGCACCGGGCAAACCAGCGCCTGAGCCAAAGTGACGTGAGGCGCCCACGTCGTATTCCTACGGCCGGCGATAGCGGTGCAGGTCCATACCGTAGACGCGCAGCCAAGCCCGCGCTTCTTCCATTTTCGGCATCGTCCTGGCGACCAGCGCCCAGAACTTCGGCCCGTGGTTCATCTGCGCCAGATGCGCCACTTCGTGCGCGGCGACGTAGTCGAGAACGTGCGGCGGCGCGAGGATCAGGCGCCACGAGAACGACAGCACCCGTGTCGTCGAGCACGATCCCCAGCGGCTCGATTGATCGCGCAGAACGATCCGCTTCGGCTTGAGCGCGAGCCGCTGCGCATGATGGCGCACCCGCACGTCGAGTTCTTCGGTCGCCTTCTGCGTCAGCCAGTTGGCGAGCCGTCGCGGCGCGCCCTCCCGGGTTCCCGCAACGACGAGCCGCGAAGTCCCGCCGACTTCTTCTTCAGCCCGCACCAGATAGTCGGCGCCGCGCTCGCCCGTGAACACTACGCGATGCGGCACGCCCCTGAACGGAATGACTTCGCCATGCGCCAGCGCCACCGGCTGAGGCACTGCACCCAGATGCCTGCGCACCCAGTCGATGTGCGTGTGCAGGAAATTGCCGGCATCGACGAGATTGCACTGCATCGGCACGGTCATGATGACGGCGTGCTTGGTGCGGCTCACGCGCAGCGTCATCCGACGCGCCGTCGGATGGCGGCGCACTTCGACAGGCGCCGGCAGCCCCTCGACTTTGAGGGCTTCGACACGCGCAGAACGAGTCTTGGTCGACCGTCCCATGAGTGAACCTTGATGACCTCGATTGAACTTGAACCCGTGAGCCGAAGTGGGATCGCAACCGATACCACCGAAGACACGAAACGGACTCTCGAATAAAGACGAAGAGCGCTCTCGCTCTGTTAGCTGAATGTCCCTGGAGATGTTCCCGGATCGGACCCGGCATATTTCAGCGTGCACCCACGCAACGGACGCGTCAGCACTACGATACGATTTGGACCAGTGTCACGAATGACGCCTGCCACGCATGACCACTGTCGATGAAACGATCCGAACACCTCGGATCGAAGCTCGCGAATCAGGCGAGCACGCCACCTGCCGACACCGTAACAATAGCAAGTCGAACGAGCACACCTCTAGCATGAAGTCATGCATGACGCTTCGAGGCGGCAACACTGTGGCAGCGAGGCTGCACTTTGGCGAAACTGTCGCGAGTGGTGGCAGCGATGTGCGCAGCCACAGACAAAGCTAATCGCGCCACGACACAGCGCAACGACCATATCAGGCGATGCACACAAATCAATCAATGCAACGGCCCTGCGCGCCGCGACGGCAGTGAACGCAAGGCCTGGAAGCTGGCGCGAACGCCTACTTCTTGAACAAGCCTTCGAAGCGCTTGTTGAACTTCGACAGACGGCCGCCACGATCGGACAGGCGTGCTTCACCGCCGGTCCATGCCGGGTGGGTCGTAGGGTCGATGTCGAGAGCGAGCGAATCGCCCTCCTTGCCGTAGGTCGAGTAAGTGATGAACTCGGTGCCGTCGGTCATCACCACCTTGATCTGATGATAGTCCGGATGCAGGTCGGCGTCCTTCTTCATGGTCGTCTCTCGAAACTTGGACAAGCCCACGGCGCGGCGCGGCAGAGCCGATGCGGCGTTCAGGCAATTTGTCGGGATTAGGTTGGCACATCTTCTAGATCAACATCGCCCCCGACACAAGATGCTCGAATCAGCAAAGATGAGATCGGACGCTCTGTCGAAAGTATTCGCCGGGTGCGCGACCTCGCCTGCTGGACAATCGGCCCCGGCTACTTTAGACGCGAAAACGACCTGAACCGCGTGTGACAGTCAGCCCAGAGGATCTTCCGATGTCCGATGAACCCGTCGTCGCCCAGAAGGGCCCCTATCAGGTGGCGCTCGAAAAGGGCAAATCCTACGCTTGGTGCACCTGCGGCAAGTCGATCAAGCAGCCGTTCTGCGACGGCAGCCACAAGGGCTCGACCTTCACCCCGATGCGCTTCACCGCCGAGGCCGACGTCATCCAGAACCTGTGCGGTTGCAAGGCCTCCGACGGCAAGCCCTTTTGCGACGGCAGCCACAATATGCTTTGACGAACGCTCGGCTCCGCAATTCTGTGGGGCAAAGTGCCGGGACTGACGGCCAATCCCCTGGCAACGCGACCATGCGGGCACTACCTTCACCTCCACCTCTTTCCCGTTGCATGAGCACCGGGAACGGGAGGGAGAGCGAGGAGCCCACATGCTGATCGGCGTGCCCAAGGAGATCAAGGTTCGCGAATACCGCGTCGGCCTCACCCCGACCAGCGTTCGCGAACTCACCGCCCACGGCCATCAAGTTCTGGTCGAAACCGGCGCTGGTGAAGATATCGGCAGCGAAGACGCCGACTACGTCAGAGCCGGCGCGGAGATCGCCGCCGGCCCCGCGGAGATCTTCGCCAACGCCGCCATGATCGTGAAGGTGAAGGAGCCTCAGCCCCAGGAGCGCGCGATGCTCCGGCCCGAGCAGGTCCTGTTCACCTACCTCCATCTGGCCCCCGATCCCGCCCAGGCGCAGGACCTCCTCCGCTCCGGCGCGACGTGTATCGCCTACGAAACCGTGACGTCGCCGACTGGCTCGCTGCCGCTGCTCGCGCCGATGTCGGAAGTCGCCGGCCGCATGTCGGTGCAGGCCGGCGCCTACTATCTCGAGAAGGCCCACGGCGGCCACGGCATCCTGATCGGCGGCGTGCCGGGTGTGGACCCGGCGAAGGTCGTCGTCATCGGCGGCGGCGTCGTCGGCACGCATGCGGTAGACGTGGCGCTCGGCCTGGGCGCCAACGTGTGGGTGCTCGACCGCAATGTCGATGTGCTCCGGCGAATGTGGACACAGTTCGGACGCGCGCTCAACACCGCCTATTCCACACGCGACGCGCTCGACCGCCATTTGCGCGCAGCCGACCTCGTGATCTGCGGCGTGCTGATCCCCGGCGCATCCGCGCCCAAGCTCATAACGCGCGAGCACGTCGCGATGATGAAGAAGGGCTCCGTCATCGTCGACGTCGCGATCGACCAGGGCGGCTGCGCCGAAACCTCGCGGCCGACCACGCACGACGATCCCGTATTCATGGTCGACGGCGTCATCCACTATTGCGTCGCCAACATGCCCGGCGCCGTGCCGAAAACGTCGGCGCACGCCCTCAACAACGCGACGCTGCCATTCGTGATGGCGCTCGCCGACAAAGGCTGGAAACGCGCACTGGCCGACGACAAGCACCTCGCCAACGGCCTCAACGTCTGGAACGGGAAGATCACCCACGAAGCCGTGGCGAGCGCATTGAAGATGCCGCATAGGCCGGTGAGCATGGCGCTAGCGTAGGTATATGTCGGGCTGAGCGTGGATAGATGCCGCTCAGCGCCGTAGGTTGGGTCAAGGCCACTGGCCGCGACCCAACATTTTCCGGCATTCCGTGGATGTTGGGTCGCCCCCGGCTCGCGCCAAGCGCGTCCGGGGTTGACCCAACCTACGAAACCACCGCCGTCACCTCGATCTCGACCTTGGCGCGATCCTCTAGGAGCCCTGCGACGACTACCAGCGTCATTGCCGGAAAGTTCTTGCCGATCACCCGCCGGTAGGCTTCGCCCACCTCACGTCCGCGCGCGAGATACTCGCGCTTGTCGAGAATGTACCAGGTCATCCTGACGATGTGCTCAGGCCCGGCCTTCGCCTCGGCCAGCACGGCGACGATGTTGCGCAACGCCGTCTCGATCTGCGCGACGAAATCATCGCTCTCGAACTCGCATTGCGCGTTCCAGCCGATCTGCCCCGCGACGAAAACCTGCCGCCCACTCGCCGCGATGCCGTTGGCATACCCCTTCGGCTTCGCCCAACCCGCAGGCTGCAAAATTGAAAATGGATCGCTCATCTTTCAAGTCCCAAAAAC
>CAMDMH010000462.1 GCA_945901835.1 Devosia equisanguinis
ATCACCTTGACGTAGTCGTCCAGCGTCTGGTGCCGATCGCGGGAAACCTTGACGACGACCGCCATCCTGGCCAGCGCATTCTTCACACGGTGGTCCAGTTCCTTGATCAACGTCGACTGGCGTTGATCCCCTAGCGCCTGCTCGGTCACGTCGCGGGCAAGACCTCGGATCGCCTTCAGTTTGCCGGCGTCGTCGAACTCCGCAGTCGACGTAACCTCGAGCCAGAAGATACGGCCGTCGGGCCGGATCATGCGGAACGTCTGCTGCCTGAAGCCGTCGTCGTGCGCCTCGCGGCGGCTGTAGGCAAAGAAGGCCTTCTTGTCTTCGGGGTGAACCATATCGATGAAGATTGGGCGGGGATCGTCGAGCATCTCCTTGGAAATCCCGAAAATATCGACCGCGTTGGCACTGCGCGTGATCGACCTGGTCGCATTGTCGAAGTCATAGGCGAAGACGCGGCCGGCCTGCAAAGCACTGCTCAACTGCGAGGACTGCTTTTCCAAGAGTTCGCGCGACCTCTCTCGATCGGTGACGTCCACGCAGATCCCGCGCAGCCGGACCAGTCGGCCATCCCCGTTGAACTCGCCGTCGGAACGATACTCGATCGCGAGTTCCTTGCCGTCGGTGTCGTGCATGCGCACCAGCAGTTTCACCTGCGGCTCTGCAGTCGAAATCGATGCCTGCAAGTCGTGGAAATCCTGCCGGTCATCGGGATGCAGCGCGGATTTGTACTCCGCGATCGTACCGATCCCTGAAAGCCCGAGACGCGGCATCAGGCCGCCGGTCCGCCGAACGATGTCGCGTTCGAGATCGAAGTCGAAAGCGTACATGCTGGCCGCGGTCAGGGCCAGCTTGAGGCGCTGCTCGCTCGACTGAAGCGCCATCGCCACATTGTTGACGCGGGTGAACATCGCAGACAGCGTCAGGAGCGCGCCGCATCCCGTTATCAATGACGATTGCACCGTTCCCAGGCGTATCGCGAGGGGCATGGTTGTGTCGGCGACGGTTCCGTCCCCTGCCAGGGCCAGGAACACGACCACGACGGGCATCAGAAAGGCCGCGAGCGTCGCGATGAATATCGGGGTGCGCGCCGCCAGCCAGACGAATATCGGAAACAGATACATCGCAGGGGATGGCACCGGCGCAAGACCAGAGAAAGCTCGGCCGAAGGCGTAGTAGGCCGTGGCGGCGGCGACCAGCAATGCGACCACGCACTCCAGAAGCCTAAGGGGCCGCCGTGTCATGCTCAGGAAGGACGGCAGCGTGATGATCATTGGCGCCACGACCACGATGCCCAGGCCGTCCGATCTGAACCACGTAAACCAGATTTCGGTCCAGTGCCCTGGGGAGGTCGTCAGACCTTCGATTGCGAGCGCCGCTGGAACTGCAGCCACTGCGGCGCCGACCGCGGCTGCGACGAGGAACGCCACCACGCTGCCGAGGCTTTCAAGCTGCGATCGCGAGCGATCCAGCACCCCGAGGACCCAGCCGAACAGAAGGCATTCGAAAGCATTGCACAGGGCGAACACGGCTATCAGCGCAAGCCCCGAGCGCGCTTGCAGGTTGGCGGCGAACGTCGCGACAACGACTGCGACGACGATCGGCCAGCGGAACTTGGCCCCGAGCGCCACGATGGCACCCGCTGCAATACCGGAAGCCGGCCAGAATACCGCGACACCGTCGAGGTCGTTCGTTAGAACCAACGCGAAGCGGCCCGCGAGATAGTAAAGGGCACAGACCACACCGAAGACCAGGAACCAATGCCGAAGCGACATCGCTCCGAGCAGCCATCGCTCATAGGTGGCAAACCACGCTGATCGTTCGGCTGCGCCGCTGGCGCTCCCGCTCCGGTCCGGTACTGGCTCATCCGCGTTTGACACGGCCGGCCTCTCCTCATCGACGGGATCTGGCAACGGCCAGACGATAGCGGGCCTGAACGCTGCACTCAATCGCAGCCGGCGACTGACCTTAACCGCCTTGCCTTGACACGACGACGGCCGATCACGCACTAGGTCGAACCAAACCGACAGCCAAGCCACCCGTCCATGACCGGACTTCTGCTCCGGGGCAGACATACGATGGCCGAACGAGGGAGACCTGCCACACGATGGGCCACGCGATGGCGAAACACCGCATCACGGTCGACACCGGCGGCACGTTCTCCGACTTCGTCTACATGAACGAGGCGACGGGCGAAGTCACCATTTCCAAGGTCCCTTCCACGCCGGACGATCCGTCACGCGCGATACTCGGCGGCATCGAGCTGATGCTGTCGCGCGGCGTCGAAGGTTCGGATGTTTCGTTTTTCTGCCACGGCACGACGGTTGGCACGAATGCCCTCCTCGAGGGCAAGGGCGCGCGCACCGGACTGCTGGTGACCAAGGGCTTCCGCGGCATCTACGAGGTGGGTGAGCAAGCGCGGCCGCACGGGCCCGCCATCTTCGACGTGATGTACCAGAAGCCGCCGCTGCTGGCGCCACCATCGCGCACGGGCGAAGTGGCCGAGCGCGTTGCCTTCGACGGCACGGTGCTGGCCCCGCTCGACGAGGCAGCACTTGCTGCGACGCTCGCCGCACTCGCGCCCGAGAAGATCGAATCCCTCGCGGTGTGCCTGCTGTTCTCGTTCCTGCATCCCCAACACGAGGAACGCGTGCGCGAACTCGCCCGGGCAGCGCTTCCCGGCGTGGACATCTCGCTTTCGTGCGAGGTCGTCCCGCAGATCCGCGAGTACTACCGGCTGTCTACGACCGTCATCAACGCCTACCTGCAGCCGATTCTGGCGCGCTACATCGACAAGCTCGACGGGCGTCTGGGCGAGGCCGGCATCGCGACACGCGCGGCCTACATCATGCAATCGAACGGCGGGATGGCGACCTTCGCGGCGACCGCCCGCAAGGCCGTGACGACCGTGCTGTCGGGACCGGCCGGCGGCGTCACCGCGGGCGTCGCGCTGTCCGCGGCGACGGGCCTTCCCAACATCATCACCTTCGACATGGGCGGCACCTCCTGCGACGTGGCGCTCATCAAAGGTGGCCAGGCGATCGTCGCCAATCACGGCAAGGTCGAGGGCCGCGACATCGCCGTGCCGATGATGGACATCAACACGGTGAGCGCGGGCGGCGGCACGCTCAGCCTCGTCGACCGTTTCGGCACGCTCAAGGTCGGCCCCGAAAGCGCTGGCGCAGCACCTGGGCCCGCCTGCTACGGCCGTGGTGGCACGCAGCCGACGATCACGGATTGCAACCTCGTGCTCGGCCGGCTCAGCGAAGACAACTTCCTAAGCGGGCGGATGAAGCTCGACAAGGCGAAGGCGATCGCCGCCATCGAAGCGGCCGTGGCCAAACCGCTCGGCATCGACGTGATGGAGGCCGCGGAAGGCATCGTGCGGATCATCGACGTGAAGATGGAGGAGGCGATCAAGGCGATCTCCACCATTCGCGGGCACGACCTGCGCGAATTCATGCTGTTGCCGTTCGGCGGCGCGGGGCCGATCCATTCGGGTGCGATCGCGGCGAGCCTAAAGATGGCCGGGCTCGTGATACCGCTCTATCCGGGCGTGTTCTCCGCGATCGGTCTCCTGATGTCCGACGTGAAGCACGACTACATCCAGTCTCGGATGACGCGGCTCGTCAGCGCCGATCCCGCCGAGGTCGATGCCGTGTTCCGGCGGCTGGGTGAGAAAGCTGCGGCGGAACTCGCCGAGGAAGGTTTCGCCGAGGGCCAAGTGCGCATTCAGCGCGCGCTCGACATGCGCTATGCGGGGCAGGGCTACGAGATCACCGTGCCGTGCGGCGTGATAGCGGGAGCCGACGATCTTGCCCGGCTGCGAACGAAGTTCGACGACATCCATCGCCAGCAGTTCGGGCATGCGGCGCCCGATGAAGTGGTCGAGATCATTTCCTGGCGCGTGCAGTCTGTCGGCATGGTGCCGCCGGTCGAGACGCGGCGGTTCGAGCGCGAGGGGACCCCGCTGTCGGCCGCACTTCGCGAGCGGCGGCCGGTGCTCTTCGACGGCGCGATGCACGATTGCCCGATCTATCAGCGCGAGCGCTTCGACGTC
>CAMDMH010000463.1 GCA_945901835.1 Devosia equisanguinis
GAAAGAGGATCAGCAAAGCGCCTGTACGCTCCGCCCAAAACGGCGGCAACGATGGTGGTTGACCGAACGTCGGACGACTACGATTCATACGCCTCAAGTTCGCGTCTCGCACTGCACCGTGGCATAGGGTGAGAAACGCGGGCTAGCGCTCTGGTCGATCGGCTTCGGCTACGGGTTCTGGTGGAGCCTGATCGCAGGCCAAGAGGCGACGCGGTCCGGTATCGCTGGCCTGCAGGAGGACGCCCGGGACGCCGGCAGCACGATCTCGGCGCGGATCAATGCGGTCAAGCTTCAGATCGACAGCGTGGTGAGCTGGTCCGACGGTCAGATGTCGCGCGAGGAGACGAGCGGGGGAAGCTGCGGGGTCACATCGGGCGCCGGTCGCGGGCCGCTCTATAACGCGCGCCGAAGCGTTCGCGATTCCATCACGACGCTGCGCGATGGGGTGAAGAAGGCCTGGATCGTTCCGACGCAGGAAGAGTTGAAATCCCTGCAGGACGCAGCGGCATTGCCGGAAGACGGCAGCGTCGAAGAGCGTCAGCGCCGGTTCGAGGCGCGTGCGTCGGAGATCCGCGGCAAGTCGCGGTCGCTCGCCGACAGGTCCAATGCGCTCGGCAAGACGACGGCGACCGAAATGCGGGCGCTGGCGGCGGCGGTGTCGATCCAGCCCAACGCGCAAGGCTTCTCCTGCTACGACCCG
Organism: Devosia equisanguinis; assembly: GCA_945901835.1. Taxonomy (GTDB): domain Bacteria; phylum Pseudomonadota; class Alphaproteobacteria; order Rhizobiales; family Hyphomicrobiaceae; genus CAMDPA01. Next base: position 701 of record CAMDMH010000463.1, read on the forward strand.
ACACTGGCGCAGAGATTGCGGCAGGCGGCCGATCAGGCGGACCAGCCGGCGACACTGCGTCTGCGCGAAGCGGCGTTCAACGAAGGGCCGGCCGGCACTGCGAACGCGATCAAGAACCTCTGGCAGAACGTCGGGACCTACTCGGTCAGCTTGGTGCGTTTCGTGCTCAGCGGCGGTACCGCCGTGGATGCAGTGGCCGGAGGGCAGCCGATCGGCGGCCGGGACATGATCGCGTTGCTGGCGACTGTCGGCATCGATCTGGGGCTGTTCGTGCTGGCGCTGCTCGATCCGCCGAAGACGCGGCCGGAACGCTGGGACGGCCTGCGCCATGAGGCGGAGAATATCCGGCAGGTGTCCGATCAGACCAAGAAGCAGATCCGCGAGGCGATCGAGACGGCGATCTCGCGAAACAAAGCGATTACGCTCGAATGGGTGCACGGGCACTTCATCCATCACGGCGGTAGTTCATATTATGTGATTCCGAATCTCTATCGCGCCGATCAGGCCAACGTCGCGGAGCAACAGAAGGCGGTCGCGATGAACCAGCTCGCGGGCGTGTTCTGTGACATGAAGTTGATCCTGGCGATGGACGAGAAGCAGCTCAAGGACGCCGGCAAGGAAGAAGCGCGGGCGAGCTACACGGATCTCAACGCTTTCAAGGAAGCGTTCCGCGAGCAGGAGAAGAAGGAAGGCCGGCCGGTGCGCGAGCTGCGCGAGGACGAGAAGAAGCGCATCCGCAATCACGGGCTGTTCTCGAAGGCCGAGCGCGCGCTCAGCATAGCCGGATGGAGCGAGCGGGCGAAGAGCGACGTGGAAGTGTTTCGCATCGTCGATGTCGACGGGCTGACGCCGCTACTCGACGTGCTGACCGATCCGCCGGGCAAACGGAGGGACGCCGAGGTGGCCGGGGCGCTGCCGAGGCCCGCCGGTCAATCCGAGATCGCGGGTGGCGTGCTCACTCCCGCGCAACATCCAGCGCTACCCCCGCCCTCCGACAAGGGATAGAGTTGCGCCTTGTCCTTTCGAGCGAGGCAAGAGATGACCCACGATACGCCGACCGGCTTCACGGTCTCGATCGCCGATGGCGTGCAGACGCTGCGGCTGACGCGGGCGTCGAAGAAGAATGCTCTGACGTCGGTGATGTATGCGGGGCTGCGCGAGGCTCTGGTGGACGGCGATGCTCGGGGGGATGTGGCGGCGCATCTGCTGCTGGGCTCGGGAGGATCGTTCTCGGCTGGCAGTGATGTCGCGGAGTTCGCCGAGCGGGCCAAGGGGCGGGCCGATCTTTCGGGACCGATCCTCGAGTTCATCCGGCAGTTGCCGCTGGTGCAGAAACCGTTGATCGCGGCGGTCGACGGGCTGGCGGTGGGGGTGGGCACGACGCTGCTGTTCCACTGCGATCTCGTCTATGCGACGCCGGCCTCGACATTCCGCACGCCGTTCCTCGATCTCGGTCTCGTTCCCGAAGCGGGATCGAGCCTGCTGGCGCCGCAGAGGATGGGGTACGCGCGGGCGTTCGAGTTGCTAGCGCTCGGCGAGGCGTTCAACGCGGAGCGGGCGGTAGCGGCTGGGTTCGTCAACGCGGTCGTGCCGGCCGATGAGGTCGAAGCGGTGGCGCGAAAAGCGGCTGTACGATTGGCGCGGAAGCCACCGGAGGCGTTGGCGTTGTGCCGCCGGTTGATGCGCGGGGAGACGGACGCTGTTCGCCGCCAGATCGAGGACGAGGCGCGGATCTTCGCCGAGCGACTGTCGTCGCCTGAAGCTCGGGAAGCGTTCGCGGCGTTCCTGGAAAAGCGGGCGCCGGATTTTGCGAAGCTCCGCAAGTCGTGAGCGGCTGAATTCGGCCACAGGGTGGGGTAGAGTCGGGGCCGGAGGAACCTGCATGACCTTTCGCTCTATGGCGCTACTGGTTTTCTGGTGGCTGCAGCTCGGATTGCCGCTGGCCCATGCCGCGTCGCCGGCTGACGCTCTGGTGCGCACCCTCGACGTCCTGAAGGCACAACCGGCACTTACGAAGGGGCCCGCGCTCGCTGCAGAAGTCAGCCCGGAAGGGCACTGGACGTTCGTCAACCCGGCGGGGGAGCGCTTCACGTCGGCGTCGCCGGACGAGTTGAAGCGGGTGGTGCCGGCGCTGGCGCCCGATGCTATGAAGTCCGGCGTGCGCCTCGTGCTGGTCGTCACCGAGGACGCGGTGTTCCGGCAGCGGCAGCACTTTCTGGCTTTATCGCTCGCTGCAGACCGGCGAACGGATGTGTTCGTCGCAGTCGACAATGAGGTCTATCCGATCCTGCGACGGGGCGAACGCGGAAAGGAGCAGCTTGCGGCCGAGATCAGGCCGAACCTGCTCGTCGAGTTGTCCGAGCGGCGTTTGTTCGACGAAGCGGTGTGGCAGCTCGCGCATCCGTTGAAGCGATCGCAGATCCGCGTGCTGGCGGTGGAGGCGGGCGGGCCTGAGAAGGTATCGGCGTCGCCACGGCTCGATCCGCAGACGAAGCGGGCGCTGACCGATCAGGTTTCGCCGGCGGGGCTCGATGGTGCTTTGCGAGTGCTCGCGCGGCAGACGGTGCTGATCACGGCGCGGCGGGATGGCGATCTCCTGGCGTTCCGGCCATCGACCGGGCCTGAGCACACCAGGCCGCTGAAGGACGTGCTCGCGGCGGCCGAAGCGGCGGACGTCAATCTCGTCATTCTGCAGTCGTCCAACCCGCGGCAGCCCGGGGCGCGGAGCTGGTGGTGGGGGAGCATTTCTGTCGGCCGGCTCGACGACGCGCTGGGCCGCGATCACCTCGCCGACTTTCTCAACGCCATCGCCAGTCCGCAATCCAAACTACTGGTGGCGGCGCAGGACGATGCTTCCGGGCGCATCCGGCTGTCGGCGCGACCGCTGAAGGACGAAAGCTCGCCGCGGACCGGTATCGGCGATGCGCTGAGCGAGCTTGCTTCGAACATCGTCGGCCAGGTGGTGGTAAGCGGCGTAGAGGCGAGCCTGCGCGACCGGGCTCGCGAGACCGAACTAGACCGGCGCGTCGTGCCGTTCGTGCCGTCGGCCGTGCAGTGGATCTATGCGGGATTGCTGGCGCTGGGGCTTATGGGGCATGGCACCGCGAGCCGCTGGTGGGCGCGGATCTGGCCTGTGGAACGCCGCGAGGGGTATGGCGGCCCATTCGGCTACATGGCGGCGCGCGCAGTGCGCGGCGTGACCTACGCGGTGTTGTTCATGCCGCTCGTCGCCGTGGCGAGTGCGCCGCTCACGGCGATGCGTCTGCTGACGGGGCGGGCGAAGGACGAGCCGACCGCTGCGGCAGGTTGATTGGGGGGGGCTGGGCTCGCGTGGTTCAGTTGCGTTCCGAATA
>CAMDMH010000464.1 GCA_945901835.1 Devosia equisanguinis
CTCGATAATCTTTCACCTGAGGACACGGTGGCGATCGTCACGTATGCGTCGGGCTCGGATGTGCGGTTGCGGCCAACGAAGGTTGCCGAGAAGGCCAAGGTTCTCGCGGCGATCGACAGTCTGAACGCAGGTGGTTCGACGCATGGCGCGGCCGGGATCACGGACGCGTACAAGGTGGCTGAGGCGACTTTCGACAAGGCGGCGGTCAACCGTGTGATCCTGGCGACCGATGGTGACTGGAATGTCGGCATCACCAATCGCGAGGAGTTGAAAGGCTTCGTCGAGCGCAAGCGGCAGACGGGCGTGTTCCTGTCGATCCTCGGCGTCGGCATGGGCAATCACAACGATGCGCTGATGCAGGCGCTGGCGCAGAACGGCAATGGGGCAGCGGCGTACATCGACACGCTTTCCGAGGCGCGCAAGGTGCTCGTGGACGAGGCGTCGTCGACGCTGTTTCCGATCGCGAAAGACGTGAAGATCCAGCTCGAGTTCAATCCTGCGCGCGTGTCGGAGTATCGCCTGATCGGCTACGAGAGCCGGATGCTGCGGCGTGAAGACTTCAACAACGACAAGGTCGATGCGGGCGATGTCGGTTCGGGGCATTCGGTGACGGCGATCTACGAGATCACGCCGGTGAATGCGCCAAAGCTCGCCGATGCGCTCCGCTATCAGGCTCCGGCTGCGGCGCAGGCTGCGGCGCCGTTGGGTGATGCCAAGCAGAACGAGATCGGCTTCCTGAAGCTGCGCTACAAGCTGCCGAAGGAGGAAGCGAGCCGATTGACGACGTTCGTGGTCGGGGCCGAGCAGACGAAAGACACTGTCGCGGAGGCGTCGAGCGAGGCGCGGTTCTCGGTCGCGGTGGCGGCGTTCGGGCAGATGCTGCGCGGCACTCCGCATGTGCAGGGCTTTACCTACGACGACTTGATCGCGCTGGCGAACGGTGCGATGGGCGAAGATGCATTCGGCTATCGCGCGGAGTTCGTGAACCTCGTGCGGTTGGCGAAGAGTGCGAGCGTGAGCGTGGCGCCGAGGTAGTGCGCGCTTTCTCTTCGAGGGGGACCTTCCCCCCTCCCCTCAATGGGGAGGGGACGGGGGTGGGGTGCGCTCGGGAACCGTCGTGAAAAGGCTCCCCCACCCCTAACCCCTCCCCACGAAGGGGGAGGGGGACGGTTGTGGGTGGGGAGAGGGAGCGTCACACACCCAAATATCGGTGCTGGAGGTTTTCGTCGGCTTGAAGGGCGGCGGAGGTGCCATTCCAGACGATGTGGCCCTTCTCGAGGATGTAGTGGCGGCCGGCAAGGCGGGTGAGGGCGGCCACGTTCTTGTCGATGACGAGGATCGAGAGGCCGTCGCCCTTCAGACGGTCCAGGCACTTCCAGATTTCCAGTCGGATGAGCGGGGCGAGGCCTTCCGTCGCTTCGTCGAGGATCAGAAGCTTCGGGTTCGTCATCAGGGCGCGGCCGATCGCGAGCATCTGCTGTTCGCCGCCGGAGAGCTGGTTGCCCATGTTGCTTTCGCGCTCGGAGAGGCGCGGGAAGAACTCGTAGACTCGCTTCAGCGTCCAGGGATTGCCGCGGCCGGTACGGTTGGCGGCCGTCGCGACGAGGTTTTCGCGCACCGAGAGATTGGGAAAGATCTGACGGCCTTCTGGAACCAGACCGATGCCGAGCTTGGCGATCTGGTGCGAAGGCAGCTTGTCGATACGGCGGCCTTCAAATTCAATCTCGCCCTGGCGATTCTCGAGCACGCCGAGCATCGAGCTGACCGACGTCGTCTTGCCCATGCCGTTGCGGCCGAGGAGGGTGACGACCTCGCCAGCGGCGACATCGAGTTCGACGCCGTGAAGCACCTGGCTCGCACCGTAGGCTGCGCGCAGATTGCGGACTTTCAGCATGGGCGTCTCCTCATGCCGTCACACATAAGTTTCGCTGCATAGCCGTACGATGCGTATGGGACAGCATTCGGTCTTTGCTTGCGCGTGGCCACCCCACCAACCCCACGCGCGGATGAAATCCCACAATATTCAGGGTTTGGGAGGGATTTCATCATGACACCATGTCGTCCGCGCCGAGGTAGGCGTTGCGCACCTCGGCGTTGGCGCGGATCTCGTCGGGTGTGCCCGTGGCGATCGCCCGGCCATAGACGAGCACGGTGATGCGATCGGCGAGTGCGAACACGGCGTCCATATCATGCTCGACGAGCAGTATCGTGCGCGAGCCCTTCAGCTTCTTCAGGAACGCGACCATCTGCGTGGATTCCTCGGGACCCATGCCGGCCATCGGCTCGTCGAGCAGCAGCACGCGGGGATCGCCGGCAAGCGCCATCGCGATTTCGAGCTGGCGCTGCTCGCCGTGCGAGAGTTCGGCGGTGATGATGTCGGCGCGGGGGCCGAGGCCGAGGTCGTTCAGCAGCAGGCTCGCGGGATCGCGGAGGGAGGGGTCCTTGCGGGCGCTTTTCCAGAAGCGGAACGAATGGCCCTGGTGCGCCTGCACACTGAGCGCGACGTTGTCGAGTGTCGTGAAGTCCTTGAGCACGCTGGTGATCTGGAACGAGCGGGCGATGCCGAGCCTGGCGCGTGTCGGCATCGGCATTCGGGTGATGTCGCGGCCTTCGAACAGGACTTGGCCGGCGGTCGGCGCGAGTTGGCCGGATAGCTGGGCGACGGCAGTAGACTTTCCAGCGCCGTTGGGGCCGATCAGGGCGTGGATCTCGCCGGGCATGATCGCGAGCGTCAGATTGTCCGTCGCGACGAGACCGCCGAAGCGCTTGAACAGGCCTTTGGTTTCGAGCAATGCGTCAGCCATCGCGGCCATCCTTGCGCCCGCCGATGAGCTTGAAGAGGTCGTCCAGGCCGTTGCGCGCGAACAGCGCGAGCAGAACGATCATCGGGCCGAACACGAGCTGCCATGTGTCCTTGAGCCAGACGGACAACTGGTGTTCGACGATGATGAAGGCGAGCGCGCCGTAGACCGGGCCGAACAGCGAATTGATGCCGCCCATCACGACGATCACGATGAGGTCGCCGGACTGCACCCAGTGCATCATCGCGGGGCTCACGAAGGCGGCCTGGTTGGCCATCAGCGCACCGGCGAGGCCGCACCACGCGCCGGCCATCGTGAACGCGGCGAGGCGATAACGGAACACTGGAAAGCCCAAAGCCAGCATGCGCGTCTCGTTCGATTTCGCGCCGCGCAGCACCATGCCGAAGCGCGAGTTGACGATGCGGCCCATGATCCAAACCGTGAAGAGGAGTATCGCGAGGCAGAACAGGTAGAGTTGATTGCGGTCGGCGAGATCGAACGGACTGAGCGTCGAGCGCCGCTTGAGTGTCATGCCGTCGTCGGCGCCGTAGGCTTCGAGCCCGACGCCGGCGAAGTACACCATCTGCGCGAAGGCCAATGTGATCATGATGAAGTAGACGCCGCGGGTACGCAGCGACAATGCGCCGATGAGGGCTGCGAAGCAGCCCGAAACGACGAACGCCAAGGGGAACTGGAGGAGGCCGTTGGAGTTGCCGTGGAAGGCCATGATCCCGGCCGCATAGCCGCCGATCCCGATGAACATCGCGTGACCGAAGCTGACGAGGCCGCCGTAGCCCATGATCAGGTTCAGGCTCATCGCGGCGATCGCATAAACGAGCGCGCGGGTGACGAGTGTGATCACAAACGCGTTGCCGGTCATCCAGCTATAGACGGGCACCAGCGCCAGGACGAGGATCAGCAGGCAGTTGAAGACCTCGCGGATGCCCCACGAGCGGATATCGAGCGACATGACTTTCAACATGGGCTAGCTCCGCCCGAACAGGCCAGTCGGCCGCCAGACGAGCACCGCTGCCATGATCAGGTAGATCAACATGGAAGCAAGGGCGGGGCCGACGGTCGATGCGGCTGCTGCCGACATGACGAGCTTGCAGAGATCGACGAGAAATAGGCGGCCGAGGGTGTCGATCAGGCCGAGACCGACGGATGCGATGAACGCGCCGCGGACCGAACCGATGCCGCCGATCACGATGACGACGATGGCCTGGATCAGTACCTCCTCGCCCA
>CAMDMH010000465.1 GCA_945901835.1 Devosia equisanguinis
CGACCTGGTCCGGGCAGACCGCCGGGCGCGACGAACCGGGGCGGCCCAGCGCCAGCAAGGACGTGGCCCCGGTCTACATGGGCGCCTACAGTCGTGCAGCCGTCGACCACTATCTCGGCACTTATCTGACCCTCCGGCCATCTTTCACCGTCGAAGGCCAGTTCGTCGCCTATCGCACCGACATCACCTGGGACGGCGACTGGCCGAGCCTGCTGTTCGAGGAAGGGGAACGGCCGGACGCAACCTATGCGCACCGTGGGCGGCTCTACATTCCCGCGTCCTCGATGTTCATCCACTTGGTATCGCTGACCAAGGGCTCTATGCGAATGGTGATCGTCTCGCAGATCGACCGGGCCGGCATCATGCGCGGGCTCATCACCACGCTCAACAAACAAAAGGCCATCCTGGTGCCGGTCAGCGCGCCGATCGTCTATCTCAGGCGCGATACCTTCGAGCCCGACGTATTCGGTGACATCGCGCCCGGGCACGCACATTACGACGAATACGCCACGATCCTCGCCGAGACGACAGGCCAGGGCTACGCCCGGCTCGTCGGCTGAAACTCATACGGCCTCGGCGACCCGGATATTCGGAGCCGCCGCGGCGAATTCCTCGTTCAGCTCGACGATCCGCGCAACGATGCTGCGGCAGGCCGGCATGTCACCCGCCCGCCCGGCGGTCTCCAGATCCGCACACAGCCGGGTGATCTCCTCGAGACCGACATTCGCACTCGCCGACTTCAGGCTGTGTGCGAGAAGCGCGATCGCGTTGGCATCACGAGCGTCCAGCGCTGCATCGAGGCTTTTCATCGTTTTCGGCACGAACCCGAGATAGATCCGCCGCAACTTCTGGCGCAGTTTGGGCCGAACTGCAGCAATCGCCTTCGTCGCGACGCTCTCTTTGGCACGACCTTCGGTTTGATCACGCGCCGCCGAGCCGACCGGCGGTGCCTTTGCGACAACCGGCGTCTCTCTCCCAGCCTGAGCGATATCAACTGCCGTGTCCGCCGCAGTAGGCGACGGCTCTTGTCCTGACGGTCGCACTTCAACCAGATCTGCCCGTTGCATGAGGCCGCGCAAAGCGTCGGCAATCTGCGCCTGCGAATAGGGCTTGCTCACATAGCCGTCCATGCCGGACGCAAGGCACAGCTCGCGGTCGGCCTCGTAGGCATTGGCCGTCACGGCGAGGATGGGAAGGTGGGCAAGGTCGCCGGCCTTCTCACGCGAACGGATCTCGCGCGTCGCGGTGTAGCCGTCCATCTCCGGCATCTGGCAGTCCATCAGCACGACATCGAAATCACCGCGCTCGATCTCGGCCAGGGCCTGAATGCCATTCTCCGCGATCGTACCGGTACACCCCAGGGACGAGAGGTATTCTTCGGCGACGATCTGATTGACGGGATTGTCCTCTGCGACGAGCACGCGCAAGTCGAGCGGCCGGATCTCCTGCGCGTCGACAGCCTCGGCTGCGTCAGCGTTCGCCTCTTCGCAACACGCCCCCAGGCAGTTGGTAGCGGCGGCGATGATCTCGTCGCGCCGAATGGGCTTGTGCAGCACCTTCTCGATGCCCGCTGCAGCGTGATCGCCGATGTCGGCGCTCCACGCGATGGACGACAGCAGGATCATCTTGAGCGCTGACAGCGATGGTTGTGCCCTGATCCGCCGTGCCAACTCCAGCCCGTCGCAACCTTCCATGATGAAGTCGATGATCGCGAGATCGAAAGGCCGCTCGGCGGCAATAGCGGCCTCGAGACAACTCAAAGCAGCCGAAGCATCGCCTACCGCTTCGACGAGCGCTCCGCTGGAGGCCATGTAGGACGTCACGATCTCCCGGTTCGTGGCGCGGTCGTCCACGACGAGCACGCGACGGCCGGCGAGGGTCGCCCGATCATGCCGGACCGTCTGAACGGAACGCCGCACCTCGAGCGGCAGTTCGAACCAGATCAATGCACCATGTCCAGGCGCGCTCTCGAGACCGATGCGCCCACCCATCATTTCGACGAGATGGCGCGAGATCGACAAGCCCAGACCGGTACCGCCGAAGCGCCGCGTAATCGAGGTATCGGCCTGGGAGAACGGTTGAAACAGCTTCGTTTGAAGATCCGGCAGGATGCCGATTCCGGTATCCTTCACCACGAAGCGGACGCCAGGCGCGCCCTCCTCCGTTTCCGAAAGGACCAGAACCGAAACCTCGCCCTCGTGCGTGAACTTGATCGCATTGCCGATGAGATTGACCAGCACTTGCCGCACCCGGACGGGATCGCCGGTCACGGAGCCACGCACCGCCTCGTCGATGAACAGATTGAGATCGAGCGACTTCCTGTGCGCCTGCGGCACGAGAAGCTCGACCGCTTCCTCGACGCAATGGGCAAGATCGAAGTCCAGGGCATCCAGCGGCAGCTTGCCGCCCTCGATGCGCGAGATATCGAGAATGTCATTGATGATCGCCAACAAGGACTGCGCACTGTCCGTTATCGTGCCGGCGATACGACGCTGGCGCTCGTTGAGACCGGAGCGCGACAGCAGATCGGCCATACCCAACACGCCGTTCATCGGCGTGCGGATCTCATGGCTCATGTTGGCCAAGAAGAGACTCTTGGCGCGGTTCGCCTCCTCGGCGGCGATGTTCGCCTGACGCAGGCTCTCTTCGGTCACGAGGCGCAGGCGACGCTCCCGCGCCAGCGCGAAAACGTTGGCAAGGCTCGTCGCGAACAGGACATCCTCAGCGCTCCAGACGCGCGGCGTGTCATACATCGAGCACGCGATTGCCCCGACGATTTCGTCCTCGCTGCGGATCGGCGCATGCAGCATCGCCCGGATTCTTCGCGGCCTCAGACGCCTTTCGTATTGCGGTGCTGTCAGTGGATCCGTCGCGCAATCGCCGACCACCAGCGGCCCCGATGCGATGGCACTTGCGAACCGCTTGGGATAGTGCCGCTTGGGATCACGTGTGACAGCGACGATGCGATCCTCCTCGGCGAGACGTACTTCCGTATGAACCGCCTCGATCCCCGATTGAGTAAAAAATCTGACGCTGACCCGATCGACCCGCATCTCGCTGCAGAGAACCTTGGTGACCTCGCTCAGCAACTCCCCGATCTCGCCTTTCAGCAGGCGCTCGGAAACGATCAACGAATTGAGCAGTTGCTGCTGGGCGGTAAGACGTTTCGCACTGGCCGTGGCCGCCGCCTCCAGGGCGCGGCGCTCGTGGCGTTCGATCACGACGGCTGCAAGATTGGCGATGCTCAGCGCAAAGACGCGCTGCTCGGCGGTCCAGGAGACCCGCTGGGATATGCTGGTGCAGGTCATGAAGCCGACGAGATCGCCATGTGCGATGATCGGGGCATGGAGCACGGACTTGATCCCGTGCTTCTCGAAAAACAAATCGCGGAACTCCTCGAGACCATTCTCGATCGAGGTATCGTCGACGGTGACGACCTGTTTGGAGGACGACCGCTTCAGGGCTGCAATATGCCTGGGCGAACCATAGCCACTCGGAACGACGAAAGCATCGTCGAGAACGACGTAGACCTCCTTGGCGACGACGGAGGCTTTCGCACGGTCGAACAGGATGATGCCTGCACGCTCGATCCCCAGGCCAGAAGCAAGCGCGCGCATGAGGTGACGGGTCGCCTCTTCCAGGCCACCCGACCGGATACCTTCGTCGGTCATCAACTCTGCGATGGTCGCCTGATGTACGATCAGTCGGGCCTCGTTGCGCTCCACTGCTGCCTGAGCACGGCGTCGCTCGCCGACCTCGATCTGTAGCTTCTCGACCTGCACGTCGAGCCGGAAGCGCAACTGTTCGACGGCAACAGCGACGATGCCGGAAACGAAGCCCAACAAGGTCGTAACCGCCACACCGAGCGCCAGCAGAACGCGATTTGCATGGTCTGCCGGCGGCGCGGCGCCGGCCGCCGGAACAACCGTCATCGCCTCCATGGCGATGAAATGCAGAACCGCAGTGGCAGCAACCAGCAATGCACAGGCCAGCCAGAACCCGCGGCGGCCCTGCACTCTGTGAAACACCCACAGAGCCCCAGCAG
>CAMDMH010000466.1 GCA_945901835.1 Devosia equisanguinis
CGCCTTGAGCCAGCGTTGCTCCGCTTCACGCTCCAGCGCAGCCACGACCAGGACCGTTGCCGAAACGTAGGCGGGCGCGGCCCAGTTCGCGTGCGCCCTCGAGATGAAGGCCTGAAGCGTCACGATCAGCACGATGGGAAGCGTGAAAGCGAGCAACATGCGTTCACGGTCGCCCAGCCCATGCTTCCACCAGCGCCAGATCGCCACCAGCAGCGCGCCGAACAGCACCGGACCGAACACGCCGAATTGCGCGCCCAGAAACTCCAGCGCCTTCCCCGGATGGAACAGCGAGCCGCCCCATTTGGCGTTGTCGGCGGTGTGCGAGAAGGTCGCGAAACTATTCGACGCATTCCACAGCAGGTTCGGCGCGATCAGCGCGATGCCCAGCGCCAGCGCCTGCCATAGGCGACGATCCCGCAGGAGCCAGCGGCGGTCAGGGGACATCGCGACATAGATCCCGCCGCACAGCACGAAATAGGCCATCGCGTACTTGGCGTTGAGGCCGAGCCCCAGCGCGGTACCGAGCAGCAGCCATGGCCATTGAGCCTCGCGGTCGTCGATGAGGGCGGCAAACCCCACCAGCGCCATCGCCCAGCAGGCCAGCAGCGGCACGTCCGTCGAGATGATCCCTGCCGACAGCGAGACACCCGGCAGCGTCGCGAACGCGAGGGCTGCGAGAAAGCCCGTGCGCGGCGAATAGAGCCGGTTGCCGAGCATGAAAAGGGCTGCCGCCGTAACCGTGTGGATGAGCGGCGACGGCAACCTGATGCAGAACTCGGTCGATCCGCAAACCCCGGTCGCCAGCGCGATGATCCACGCGATCAACGGCGGCTTCGAGTAGTAGCCGAACGCGGGCTCCAGGCTCCACGTCCAGTATTGCGCCTCGTCGAAGAACAGGTCTGTAGGGTTGATCGCCAGGGCGGCCAGCCTGAGGATCAAGATGCCGCCCAGCACAACCCAGAGCCGCTGGCGCCAGATGTCGCGTTGCACGTTCGCATCGGATGGGTTCGGCCTCTGCTCGCTTGTCCCTTTTCGACTCGACCCACTGCACCATTTGGGGCCATTTACATGGTTGTGTGCGGTGCGAGAAGTCTATAGAGGCCGAGCGCCTGCCCAGACACGTCTCCTGTGGCGCGTTCGGTTCCCCGGTTCCCGGTGCTGTCGGGTGATCGGGCATCGCCTGTTTCAGGTCGCGTCCCGGAGATCGCCTGTCCGCCTAGTCAGCATGCCTATAAGTCCACTTGCTCAGTGCGAAATTCGAGGGGGGCTCCCCGATGCGCGTATCCGTCGTCATTCCTGCCCTGAACGAAGCCGGCAACATCGCCCGGCTCGTAAAGGAAACCTACGAGCATGTACCCGCGGACATGCTGGGCGAAGTGATCGTGATCGACGATGGCAGCACCGACGCGACCCCCGACGAAATCAAGGCCTTGATCGAAAGCGGAACGTACCCGGGACTGCGCTATCTGCGCCATGGCGCGCGCTCCGGTCAGAGCACTGCGATGCGCACGGGCATTCTGGCTGCGAACAGCGCGGTCATCGCGACGATGGACGGCGACGGTCAGAACGATCCGCGCGATATCCCCAAGCTGCTCGCGCGCCTTGCAGCGCCCGGCATGAAGGGACCCGCCCTCGTCGGCGGGGTTCGCACCAATCGGCAGGCGGAAGGCTCCAAGCGATGGGCTTCGCGCTGGGCGAACTGGATTCGCGATGCCGTGCTGAAGGACAATTGTCCGGACACCGGATGCGGCATCAAGGTCTACTGGCGCGAAGCGTTCCTGCGCCTGCCGTTCTTCACGTCGATGCACCGCTATTTGCCAGCGCTGTTCATCACCTATGGGCACGAGGTCGCCTACGAGCCGGTGAACGACCGGCAGCGCATCGCAGGCGTGTCGAAGTACTCGAACCTCGTGCGCGCCATCGTCGGGCTCTATGATCTCTTCGGCGTCACTTGGCTGCGCTACCGCACGCGCGTGCCGACCATCGTGCTAGACCTGCCCGAGGGACGACAGGTTTCCGATCTCGCCAGCCGGATGAAGCCGCGCGGCGACACACCACGCCGCTCGACTACGGAATAGGGCGCGGTGCTAGCCGCACGCTGCGATGAGTGATTTCAACGATACGCGTGCAGAGGCGCGGCGGCTGCTTTTCCTGGCACTGGCGGTTGCCGGCCTCGTGCTGGTGCTGCATTTCACGCCGCTCAAGCAGTGGATCGACGATCTCCAGAACCTGAAACAGCAAATCCGCGGCTATGGCTGGACGGCACACGCCGTATTCGCCGCAGGCACTATCGCGGCCATTGCGCTCGGCGTTCCCCGATTGGCCCTGTGTGCGCTCGCCGGCGCGCTGTTCGGTTTCGTCACGGGTTCCATCGTCGCGCTGTTCTCCAGCATTGCCGGTTCCTGGGGCGCGTTCCTGTTCGCCCGCTGGAGCGGTCGCGGGTGGGCAGAGAGCCGCCTAGCCGGGGCAACCGAAACGCTACGGAAAATCCTGGCCAAGCCGACCATCACCACCATCTTCGTGGCCCGCCAACTGCCGGTCCCGGGCGTGCTGATCAACGTGATGCTGGGCGTGCTTCCGACCTCGCAACGCACGTTCCTGATCGGGACTGCGGCCGGCTACCTGCCGAGCACGGCGATCGTGGCACTCGCCGGCAGCAGCCTCGGCAAGGACAGTCTCGCCGTCGCCATGACCCAGATCACACTCGCCATGGCCGGTCTCGGCGTCTTGACGCTGCTGCTCGTCTGGCTTCACGGCCGCGTATTGGGCAAGCCGTAGGCCGGTCCGATCCGGGACAGAACGTCCATCATATCTGCAGGGCGCCGGCGCGCAGCATCTACGCCACCGCTTCGACTTTTTCGCGCATGTCGGGCACGCGCTCGCACAGCCGGAGGAACTCCACCGCGTCGATGATGAGCAGATCCGTCGTCACGGTGGCGGTGCCCGTTGCGCTGCGCGGCTCGCGCGACAACAGCGCCATCTCTCCGAAGAAATCGCCCTCAACGAGACGCCGCCTCCCGCAGTCGGGGAGTGCGACATCGACGGCGCCGGCGGCGATCAGGTTCACTCGATAGCGCGCCTCGACCCAACCAAGGCCGCCGCCGACGCTACCTCAGTCCGACGAAATGCCAGCCCCGCGGATCGCCTTGCCCCAACGCTCGATTTCCTCGACCGTGAACTTTGTGAGGTACTCCGGCGAGCGCCGCGTCTTGGCAGGAACCGACACGCCGATCTTGTCGTAGCTCGCCTTCAAGGCCGGATTGTCCAACGCCTTGTCGATTGCCGAGGCCATCTTCTCGACGATCGGCGCGGCCACCCCCTTGGGGTAGACGAGCGCTGCCCATGAGCCGCAGTCGAGGCCCTTGAAGCCTTCCTCTTCGGCTGTGGCGATCTCCGGCACGACGTTGGAACGATCCAGGCCCATCAACGAAATCGCGCGGATCGAACCGCCTTGCACGTGGCCGACGGCCGTCGAGATCTGCTCGGCGACATAATCGAGGCGCCCGGCGACGAGATCCTGCATCGCGAGGGCTGAACCGCGATAGGGAACGTGAGGTACCTTGTTGCCGATCACACCATCGAGAAGCACCGCGCAGACGTGGCTGCCGGAGCCGACGCCGGCCGAGCCGTACTGCATCTTCGATACGTTCTCTTTAGCGTAAGCCACGAACTCCCTGAGGTTCTTCGCGGGAAAATCTTTGCGCACGAGCAGCAGGCGCGCGCTGTCGGCGAACATCGAAACGAAGTTGAAATCCTTGGCCCCGTCGACCATCGGCTTCTTGTAGATCGCCTGGTTGAGTGCCAGCACCGCGCTGCCCCCCAGCAGGATCGTGTAGCCGTCGGGTTCGGCTTTGGCGACGCGCGCCGAACCGATCATGCCACCAGCGCCGCCCACGTTTTCGATCACCACCTGCTGGCCAAGGTTGTCGCCGATATACTGGCCAAGGAGGCGCCCTATCGTGTCGACGGGACCGCCCGCTGCAAACGGGATCACCATGGTGATGGTTCGCGCGGGCCATTCCTGAGCTTC
>CAMDMH010000467.1 GCA_945901835.1 Devosia equisanguinis
GAACCTCGGCCTGATGCCGTTCGCGGCCCGGCTCGTCGCCCCGCTGGCACTCGGCACCGGCGGCAACACCATTACGGTGTCGCGCGATCTGGCGGCAGCGCTGATCGAATCCGGCGGCCCGCGCGATCTCGATCCGGCCGTAGCGGTGCAGGCGATGAAGCGCGTCGTCTTAGAACGGTTGGCCCGCGGCCAGCCCAAGCTTGTGCTCGGCATCGTGCATCCGCATTCCGCACACCACTATCAACTCGCCTACTGGCTTGCGGCGGCGGGCGTCGAACCCGGCCGCGATGTCGAATTCGTCGTGGTCGCGCCGCCGCAGATGCCCGCAGCACTTGCCGAGGGGCAGGTTGACGGCTTCTGCGCCGGCGAGCCTTGGGGCAGCGTTTCAATGGCGCAGAGCGGCGCGCGCATCTTGACGACAGGAACGAATATCTGGCGCGGCAGCCCCGAGAAGGTGCTGGGCCTGCGCCGCGATTTCGCTGATGCCGATCCCGCCCGCGTCTCGTGCATCGTGCGCGCCGTCTTTCGCGCGGCAGAGTGGTGCGACAAGCCCGGCAACCGAGGTGAACTCGCAATGCTGCTGTCGCGGCCGGAGCATCTCGACCAGCCCGCCGGAATCATCCAGCGCGGTCTCGACCGGCGCCTGACCGGTCTCGCGGGTTTCGAGATCGAGGCGCCCGGATTCATGACGTTCGCGGCCGGCGCGGCGACCTTCCCGTGGATCAGCCATGCGGCCTGGCTCTACGCCCAGATGGTCCGCTGGGGCCAGGTGGCGCACAGCCCGGCAGCGCTGGCGGCGGCTTGTGCGTCTTTCCGGCCCGACCTCGCACGCGCGTCCCTCGCCCCGCTTGGCAGCGCGCTGCCGGCAACCGATGCCAAGGTCGAAGGTGCATTGCCGGCCGAAGCCTCGATTGCAGCGACGTCGGGTACGATGTCGATCGGCCCCGACACGTTCTTCGATGGCGGCCGGTTCGACATCGCGCACATCGAAGACACCCTCGCCGCCTATTCGGCAGCGCAGGCCGGATAGTTTTTGCTGCTCTGCACAAGTTCTTCGCAAACGCCTGCCGTGTGATCGTTTGGCTCGCTTTCAGCGGCAATGCGCCGGGATCTGAAAAGAAGAAAAAGCGTATGAAAATCGAATGTTTAATTAGTTTTCTTGCAGTTGGCACGGTTCCTGAATTGGTAAAGACCGAGCTCCTCCGAGGCTCATGAGATTTGCGGCCCAACGAAGGGCCGATGGCAGCGCTGCCGACAGGGAGTTCGATCCTTGATCGAGGAATCGTACGCACTTGTCGCAGCGCTTTTTTTTGTTTCTGGGCGGACCTGGAGCGCCAACCGCTTCACCAGATCCCACAACAGGAGACCAAGTATGAGCAAGGCCCGATCTTCTTCGAGCAAGCCAACTTCGCGTGTCGCCGTTCTCGATCGCCGCAGCTTGCTCCAGCAGGCGTCGGCCGTGACCGCCACTGCGGCGCTTCTTTCTGCGGCGAAGGCGACCTTCCCCGGTGGCGCATTTGCCCAGGGCAATGGCCCGGAAGTGAAGGGCACCAAGCTCGGCTACATCGCGCTGACCGACGCCGCTGCGCTCATCATCGCCAAGGAGAAGGGCCTGTTCGCCAAGCACGGCTTGCCGGACATGGACATATCGAAACAAGCCTCCTGGGGCGCGATGCGCGACAACATGGCCCTCGGCACGAAGGCCAACGGCATCGACGGCGGCCACATCTTGAGGCCGAAGACGCATCTCTATGCCACCGGCAAGGTAATGCAGAACAACCAGCCGCTGCCGATGTATACGCTGCTGAACCTCAACGAGGACTGCCAGGCGATCTCGGTCTCCGACGAGTTCAAGGATCTGAATCTCGGTACCGACTCCTCGGCGTTGAAGGAGGCGTTCGCGAAGAAGAAGGCGGCCGGCAAGGAAGTGAAGGTCGCCATGACCTTCCCCGGCGGCACCCACGACCTCTGGATCCGCTATTGGCTGGCCGCGGGCGGCATCGATCCGGACAAGGACCTCTCGACCATCACCGTGCCGCCGCCGCAGATGGTGGCGAACATGAAGGTCGGTACCATGGCGCATTCTGTGTCGGCGAGCCGTGGAACGAGCAGCTGGTCAACCAGAACATCGGCTTCACCGCCTGCACCACCGGCGAGATCTGGTTCAAGCACCCCGAGAAGATCCTCGGCATGCGCGCCGATTGGGTCGACGCCAATCCGAAGGCCTCGCTTGCCATCATGATGGCGACGATGGAGGCCCAGCAGTGGTGCGAGAAGTTGGCGACCAAGCGGGAGATGGCCGAGATCATCGGTCGTCGCCAGTGGCTCAACGTGCCCGTGCCCGACATCATCGGCCGCATCAAGGGCGACGTGAACTACGGTCGCGGCAAGAAGGTGGCCGGCACCAACTTGCTCATGAAATTCTGGGGCGACAAGGGCGAGTCTTCCTATCCCTGGAAGAGCCTCGACACTTGGTTCGTCACCGAGAACATCCGCTGGGGCAAGTTCGAGCCCACGCTCGATGTCAAGGCGCTCGTCGACAGGACCAACCGCTCCGACCTTTGGATCGAAGCGGCAAAGGGCCTCGGCCTGACGGGCTTTCCCACGGGCGACAGTCGCGGCGTCGAGAAGTTCTTCGACGGCAAGGTTTTCGATCCCGCCGATCCGATGGCCTACCTGAAGTCGCTCTCGATCAAGCGAGCGATGGTCTGAGCTGTCGCTTCCAACAAACCCTCGCGGAGTTTCGATGATGACGGCTCATGCAAGGTCTGCCGATTTCGTGGAGACATCCGCGGGACGAGTACCTGCGACGGTAGCAGCAAGCTCGTTCGCGGTGGTGCCTAAAGCGGCGCCCGCCGAGGTTGCGAAGGAAGAGGCGCCGGCACCTCGTTCGCGCTGCGCTGGTCTCGCCGAAAAAGCGGGAGAATGGGCCGCGATCACGGTTCCGCCGCTGCTGGTGGTGCTCGCTCTAGGCCTGATCTGGGAGATGGCGTTCTCGTCTCCCACCGCAAGTTTGCCCCCGCCGAGCAAGATCTGGGCGGAGGCAAAGGACCTCATCCTCGATCCGTTCTTCGTCAATGGTTCCCAGGATATCGGCCTGGGCCTTCGTGTGATGACGTCGCTTCAGCGTGTCGCCATCGGCTTTGGTCTGGCGGCGATCGTCGGTGTGCTGCTCGGCGCGCTCGTCGGCCAGAGCGTTTGGGCGATGCGCGGTCTCGATCCCGTGTTCCAGGTTCTACGCACCGTGCCGCCGCTGGCCTGGCTACCGATCTCGCTCGCCGGTTTCCGCGATGCGAACCCGTCCGCGATCTGGCCGATCATCATCAACACGGCGGTCGGCATTAGAAACATACCGCAGGACTACCGCAACGTCGCCGCCGTCCTGCGCCTCAATCAGGTGGAGTTCTTCTGGCGCATCATGATCCCGTCGGCAGCCCCATACATCTTCACCGGCCTACGCATCGGTATCGGCCTTTCCTGGCTCGCGATCGTCGCTGCCGAGATGCTCACCGGCGGCGTCGGCATCGGCTTCTTCATCTGGGATGCGTGGAACTCCTCGCGCCTGCCCGACATCGTTGTCGCGCTGTTCTACATCGGCGTCGTCGGCTTCGTGCTCGACCGGATGGTGGAGTACGCCGGCCAGATTGCAACCCGCGGCACCGCTGCTTCTTGAGGGCTCTCCAGATGATCGCTCCTGTCAACCCGCCGCTCCACACGACGTCTCGCAATGAACATCGGCCGTTTCTCAAGATCGATCGGGTCGAGAAATCGTTCAAGCGTGGCAAGACCAGCTCGCATGTGCTGCGCGACATCAATCTGGTGATCGAGCGTGGTCAATACGTCGCCGTGATCGGACACTCCGGCTGCGGCAAGTCCACGCTTCTCAATATCGTAGCCGGCCTCACCAAAGTCTCGAGCGGCGCCGTGTTGCTCGAGGATCAGGAGGTGAGCGAGCCCGGCCCCGATCGCGCAGTCGTTTGCCAGAACCACTCCCTGCTGCCCTGGCTCACCGTCTACG
>CAMDMH010000468.1 GCA_945901835.1 Devosia equisanguinis
TCGATGTGGCGCGAGGTCGGCCGCATGTTCCGCGAACTCGCGATCGAACCGGAGGTGCGCGGCATCATCCTCACAGGCGCGGGGCAGAATTTCAGCGTCGGCGCCGACGTCTCCGAATTCGCCGCCGTGCGCGGTGACGCGGCCGCAGCAGTCGCCTATGAAACCGACGTCGATGCCTGTGCCGACGCGATAGCCGCAGCACCTCAACCGGTGATCGCTGCCATCGAAGGCTACTGCCTCGGCGGCGGCTGTCATCTCTCCTTGGCTGCCGACTTCCGCTTCGCCGCACCCGACGCCCAGATCGGCATCCCCTCGGCAAAGCTATCGATCGTCTACGGCGTGCGCAGTACCCAGCGGCTGCTTGCACTCGTCGGCATCACACAAGCCAAGCGCATTCTCTACGGCGCCGAACGCATCGGGGGACATGCCGCCGCGGCCATCGGACTGGTCGACGAAGTGGCGGAAAAACCCCGCGACGCAGCCGGGTTGTATCTCCGCCGTCTCGCCCGCAACGCCCCCTTGTCGATCGGCGGCGCGAAGGCCATCCTCACGGGTCTATCGATGGGGCCGGGAGCGCTTGATCCCGCACACGCCGACGCCTTGATAAACGCTGCCGCCGACAGCGCTGACTATGCCGAGGCTCGGAGAGCATTCGCGGAAAAGCGTGCCCCGCAATTCAAGGGCCTATAATATAACAGCGCCAAACGACAGCCGGCGCGGCGCCATCCGCCCGAGAGGAACCTCCCGATGAAAATGCACCTGCTTTCAGGCGGGCGCCTTCGAATGCGCAAGAGCATCTTCGTTCCGGACGCGGACCGCACAGCCACCATCGAACTCCCGGTCATGGCCGCCCTGATACGTCACGCACAGGGCAACGTGCTGTTCGACACGGGCTGCCACCCACGCGCGGCGGAGGACGCCGTGGGCTGCTGGGGCGGGCTCGCAAAATTCATGACGCCAATCATGCAGCCCGGCGACAACGTCGTCGCGGGCCTCGCAGCACTCGGGCTCACCACCGACGACATCGACGTAGTCGTGAACTCGCACCTCCACACCGACCACTGCGGCTGCAACGCCTTCTTTGCCAGGGCGACATTCGTGGTGCACAGCCAGGAGATCGAAGCGGCGCGCGCCGCCACCGGCGACATGACCGGTTACGTGAACACCGACTGGGACACGGGGGGAAAGCTCGACGCCCTCGCCGGCGAGCGCGACCTGTTCGGCGACGGCCGTATCGTGCTGCTCCACATGCCCGGCCACACCCCCGGCTCGATCGCGGGCCTCGTCGAACTCGACCGCTCCGGCAGCATGCTATTGGCCGGCGACACCGTCAGCCTGCAGGAGACGCTCGCCACGGGCGTGCTGCCGCGCAACACCTGGAACGCCGAGGCCCTGACGCGCTCACTCGCCGACATCAGACGCATCGCCAAGTCCGGCGCCGTCGTCATCGCCAGCCACGATGCCGCGCAGTGGGACATGCTTCGGAAGCGCGCGCACGCCTATGACTGACCCGCTCGATCCCCGCATCGCCCGTCCTAAGCATATTGGGCCCAAGCACATCGGCTCCCGCGTGCCGCGCACAGAGGACGCCCGACTGCTCACGGGCCGCGGCCGTTTCGTCGACGACCGCGAACCCGCCGGACTGCTGCATGTCGCCTTCCGCCGCAGCGATCAGGCGCACGCAACGATCCGTGGCATCGACACGTCCATGGCCCAAAACATGCCCGGCGTCGTCGCGGTTCTCACCGCCGCGGATCTGGTGGGCGGCCTATCGCCGCTCACCGCGCAATCGCGGATGAAGGGCTACTACGCCACGCCGATCGTCGCGCTCGCCGATGGCAAGGTCCGCTATGCCGGCGAGCCCGTCGTCGCAGTGATCGCAAATTCCCGCTATCTGGCCGAAGACGCAGCCGCCCTCGTCGAAGTCGATCTCGACCTGTTGCCGCCGCTCGTCGATCCCGAGGCCGCCGCGCGGGCCGACGCTGCACTGCTCCACGAGGCGGCCGGCACCAACGTGATCGTGGCTCGCGAATTCAGGAAAGGCGAGGTCGAGGCGCGGATGGCGCAGGCCGCCGTGCGCGTCGGCGGCCGCTTTCGCATTCGCCGCAAGACGCCATGCGCCATGGAGAACCGAGCCTATCTCGCCGAATACGACGAAGGCCGCGACGAACTCGTCATCCACTCCGCGTCGAACATTCCCGGCATCAGCCGCAACGCCATCGCAGAAGCGTTGAGCATGCCGGGCTCGCGCGTGCGTGTGATCGCGCCCGACGTCGGCGGTAGTTTCGGCGGCAAGGGCTCGCTTTATCCCGAGGAGTTGCTGGTTGCTTACGCCGCGCGCCGTTTCGGCCGACCGGTGAAATGGGCTGGTGACCGCAAGGAGGACCTCCTCTCGACCAGCAATGGCTTCGACGAGATCATCGATGCCGAAATGGGTTTCGACGCGGAAGGGCGCATTCTCGCACTCTCTGCCGACGTGATCGGCGACATCGGCGCGTACTCGATCTACCCGTGGACCGCGGGCCTCGAACCCGTGCAGGTCGTCAGCTTTCTTCCCGGCCCCTACCGCATCGACACATATCGCGGTGCCGTCCGCGCGGTCGCGACCTGCAAGCCGCCGAGGGGGCCCTATCGCGGCGTCGGCCGTCCCGTCTCGACATTCGTCACAGAACGACTGATCGACATGGGCGCGCGTAAACTCGGCGTCGATCCAAGTGAATTGCGTCGACGCAACCTCGTCACATCAGCCGAGCAACCCTACAAGGCCGCGTCGGGAATCGTCTGGGACAAGTCTGAATTCATCGGCTGTCTCGAGGCGGCCTCAGATCGGATCGGCTACGATGCGTTGCGGCAGCGGCAGCGTGACGTCCGGACGCGCGGCGGTGCGTTCGGCATCGGCATCGCGTCATATGCTGAACTCACCGGTATCGGGTCGCGCATCTCGGTTGCGCCGGGCATGCCGATCAACACCGGCACCGAGACCGCCAAGCTCTCCATCGACGCGACCGGCGGTATCACGGCCGCGTTCGGCATCGCATCACACGGCCAGGGCCTGGAGACGACGCTTGCGCAGATCATCGCCGACAAGCTCGGCGCGGAGTTCAAAGACATCCGCGTCATCCACGGCGACAGCGCCGCCGTTCCGAACGCGACGGGAACTTATGCAAGCCGCAGCCTCGTACTGGCCGGAGGTGCCGCGACGCTCGCCTCCGGTTTGCTCCGCACGAAGCTGCTGGCCGTCGCCGCGCATCTCCTGGAAACCTCGGCCGGCGATCTCATCGCAGCCGACGGCCGCATAACGATCGCAGGAACCGATCGCTCGGTTTCGTTCAAAGACGTGGCGCGCGCGGTCTATCTCGAAATGGGCCGCCTCCCGCCGGAGTTGCGCGACGAGCTCTCCGCAAGCGGCACCTACGATCCCGTGTTCGGAACGACATCGGCCGCAACCCACATCGCCGCCGTCTCGATCGATATCGAGACGTGCGAAGTGCGCATCGAACGCTACGTCGTCGCCGAGGATTGCGGGCGGCTCGTCAATCCGATGATCGTCGATGGCCAGGTCTACGGCGGAGTCGCGCAGGGTATCGGCGCAGCGCTGACGGAAGAAGTCGTCTACAGCGAGGACGGACAGATCATCTCCGCCACGCTCGCCGACTACGTGATCCCATCGACCGCGGAAGTGCCGCGCATGGAGGTCGTGCATATCGAGACGGAAGCGCCCACACTCGGAGGCTATCGCGGGATGGGCGAAGGGGGAACCATCGGCGCGCCCGCAGCCATCGCCAACGCCGTAGCGGACGCGCTCGCCCCGCTCGGAATCGAGGTCTACGAATTGCCGCTTACACCGGAACGGCTGTTCCGGTTGATCCGAAATTCCCAACGAGGACCGCTCTAACGGTTCCCCCCCCCCCCACCGGCCCGACGGGCTACCTCCCCTGCAAGGGGGCAGGAAAGAGAATTGACAAGGAGAGACGACATGAAGCTCGGACTAGAAGGCAGAGTCGCCCTGGTGACCG
>CAMDMH010000469.1 GCA_945901835.1 Devosia equisanguinis
TGCGATGTGATAGGCGTGTACTTGCCATCTCGTGCCCCGGCTTGCGTCGGCTCCCTCGGCCTCTTGCTTCGTCGTGTTGCTTCGTCTTACTCCGGTTCTTGCTAGTCGAGCGTCGGCCATTGCGACCTTCGCCATGTCACTCGCTTCAATTTCGCGATGGCGAGGGCATCCTGTCCTGCACTTCCTTTTCCGGACTTCTAGCTTTTCTGCATTTTGCCGTTCTGGAACTCACCCGTATGCAATTCCGTGATGTGCGCCGCCGTCGTCATGCCTTGCTGTCGACACTATCATGAGGTGCTTTTCGCTGGCCTCAGGCTACTCTGCGCTCCGGTCGATCTCGTGGCGGCTGGTCTGTGATCCTGCTTGTTCTCGGAACTCAAAATAGGATTTGGTGTTCCTCATCGCCTTCGGCAACCACTAGATCATGCGACATTCGTTTCCGTTGGCAACGCACACCTGTAAGCCACACTCCCGTTTGGCATAGTTCTCGTTCTTGCTGCTCGACATCAGTTGGATACGAATCCCACACTCCGGCCGACCACTGTGCAAGGCGCATCGGGCAGAAGTGCGACGGCGATATGATGATATGCCGACCTTTCCGAGGTGTCGGTTCAATTCTGATATCCAAAACCATTTCCCCTGGCGCCGCGTCTTGGACACGCGGGCGGGTTCGCTCGATGGTTGCATCGCAGTTGCTTGCGTTGCAGGAGGTTAGCTCTCAAGAAGCTTCCTCGTTATGTCATTGTTGCGTCCACTGAAAACGCCGGAGATAATTTCCCGAGGTCGGGGCGGGAGACTCGCCTTTCGCTTGAAAACGTATGTTCTCCGCGTCGAATCAGTCGCCGTGGCGTTTGCGTGCGTCGGCGAGCGCCTCGGGGGTATCGAGGTCGACGTGAACGGCGGCGGTACCGAGATCCAACTCGACGACGCTGTCGGCATTGTTCGCGACAATGCTGCGGGCGCCGACGTCTCCGGAGAGCCTGGCCATCGCCGGGAACAGCTCGGACGACCATAGAACGGGATTGCCGCGCCTGCCTTCGTAGACGGGCACGATGATCGAACGGTGCTCCTTGGGTTCGAAAGCGGAGATCATGCGGTCGAGGTGAGCTGCCTGGATTTCGGGCATGTCGCCGAGCGCGACGATCGCGCCGTCGAGGTTGGGCGAAAGTGCAGCAATGCCGGTCTTGAGGGAACTCGCCATGCCCGTCGCATAGTCGGGATTGTGGAGCACGGTCACGTCGAGTCCCGAAAGCGCTTCTTCTACATCGGATGCCTGATGGCCGGTGACGACCATCACCGGGCGGGCGCGGCTCGCCAGTGCGCACTCGACCGTGCGCCGCACGACGGGCTTTCCGCCGAGATCTTCCAAGAGTTTGTTGCGCGGGCCCATGCGGCTCGACTGGCCGGCGGCGAGAATTAGGCAGGCGATGCGCTTCTCGCGGCGGGCGGTGTCTTCGTTGTTTTCGCGGGGCTGGGGTCTCGTCGCGATTTCCTTGAGCAAGCCGCCGACGCCCATCGCCTGGATTTCATTGCGGCCTACGGGCAAGCCGGCAAGGCGGCGTTCCAGAACCCAGTCGAAGCCGTTGAGCGTGGGACTGCCGGCGCAACTGGGCGCGCCGAACACGTCACCGGCCCCGAGGCGTCCCAGCATCAGAAGGTTGCCGGGATCGACGGGCATGCCGAGATGGGTGACTTCGCCGCCCGCCTCGACCAGGGCTGCGGGTATCACGTCGTTCCGATCGACGATCGCAGAGGCGGCGAACACGATGATCGGGTCTGCTCCGCGGGTGCGGAGTTCGGCGATGGCTTTGGCGACAGCTTGGGTTTCGTGGGGGACGGTGAGGGTTTCGCCCATTTCACTGCCGAGGGTGGTGAGCCGCTCGGTCATCACGCGCTGGCGCTTGTTCAGGACGCTGTTCTTGGTGTTCGGCAGCCGTGTCAGGACGAGGCCGGCGCGCTTCTTCACGAACGGCGCAACCGTGACGAGACCGCCTTCGGCCAGAACGACGGCTTGGGCGACGGTGGCCTCGGCGACGGCGAAGGGGATGATCTTGACGGTCGCGAGCATCTGGCCGGCTTCGACGCGCTCGAATGGCGCGACGGTGGCGATCGTGAGGGCTTCGTCGATGCGGTTGATCGCCTGCAAGGCCGAGACATCGAGCGAGGCGATGCCGGGGCTCTCGGCGTAAAGATTGCAGCGGCCGGTGAACGGTTCGGCCACGCGGATGCCTGTGCCGGCGATCGCGCGGGCGACCACCGCTGCGGCATCGTCTTCGCCGACGTCGTCGTCGCCGAGGCGGGCTGCCATGATCTCGACGAAGCCGGCAGCGCGCAGCTTATCGATCTCGGCTGGTCCGAGCGGGCGGCCCTTCTTGATGATGCCGGCGCGGGTTTGCAGCGAGTGTGCGAGAATGGCGCCCAGTGCGTCGTCGATCTTCACGTGTCCGAATTTCATCGTTTCACCGCGGCGCTGAAGACTTGGATGCAGACAGGGCGCGCGCCAAGGTCTCCAGGCTGTTCAGGTTATGGCAGGGGCGCATCTCGGTGACGTGCGGCTTCAACAGGCGCGCGCCCTGGGCCAAGGGGCTGTAGCCATCATAGCGCATCAGCGGGTTCAACCATACCAGGCGTCGGCAGGATGCACGCAGGCGGCGGGCGGCGTCGCCGAGGCCCTCGCCGCCCTCGCGGTCGAGGCCGTCGGTGATGAGAAGCACGGTGGCGTTCTGGCCGAGAACGCGACGTGCCCACAGCCGGTTGAAATCCTCGATGCTCTGGCCGATCCGGGTGCCGCCGGCCCAATCCTTGACGTCGCCGGCGACTTTAGCGATGGCGCGGTCGGGGTCTTTTCCCTTCAGGGTTCGGGTGATGTTCGTCAGGCGCGTGCCGAAGAGGAAGGCCGAGACGCGGTCGCGGGCGTTGGTTGCGGCATAGAGGAAGTGCAGCATCATGCGGGCATAGGCGTCCATGCTGCCGGAGATGTCGCACAGGATCACCAGGGGAGGCGCGCGCCAGCGGCGGGATTTGAAGTGCAAGGCGACGTGATCGGAGCCGTGGGACGCGGTTTCGCGGAGAATGCGGCGCAGGTCGATGCGGTTGGACGACCGTGTCGAGCGCACGAAGCGCCGGGTCGGGCGTTCATCGAGGATCAGGTCCATGCGCTGGATGGCGACGCGGGCGCGGGTCTGTTCCTCGGCGCTCATCTGTTCGAAGTCCTTCGCTTTCAACTGCTCGTCCGCACTCCAGGTGCCGGACATGTCGAGTTCGATGCGCTCCTCGGGCTGCATCTGAGGGCGCGGGCGATCGGCGAGGAGGGGATCGCGCAGGCGGCGCGACAGCTCGGTTTGCTTGGGGCCGCTGTCGTCGCGGAACGAGGGCAGCATGACCGACAGCATCTGGGCGAGGAAGTTCGGGTCCTTCCAGAACAGGTAGAAGGCCTGGTCGAAGATCTCGCGGTGCTCGGGACGGGAAACGAGGCTCGCGTGCAACGTCCAATAGAGGATCTGCGGGCGCTCGATGCCGGCGGCGAGGACGGCTTCGGTCGCCAGGATCACGCGGTCGGGGCCGACGGGCATGCCGGCCGAGCGCAGCAGCCGCGCGAACTGGAGGATGTTCTCCGCGATCTTGCCGCCGTCGGCTTTTCCGACGATGAGGTTGGGGGCGAGGGGGGCGGGGGGCGTGACGGATTCTTGCTGGGTGTCTGTCATGCCTAAAGCTCCGTCTTGACCTTTGGCGGCTCTATCGCTGCACGACGTGGGGAGGACGGATTTTGAAGGGGGACTGCGGAAGGAAGGATCAGGCAGAGGATGAGTGCACAGCAGATATTGAGCGGGAACGAAAAATACAGGAGATGAAAAAATGTCCCCAAGGGAGCCTCTTGCAAAACGCCGAAAGGCGGATCGGTTGCGGGTGGTCTGCGACCGTCGGCGGGGCGCCTTGTCGTTGCTTGTTATGACATGACGCCCCTCACGCCGCAATTCACACACACCTCGACCGTCGGCGCCCTTCATTCCCTGAT
>CAMDMH010000470.1 GCA_945901835.1 Devosia equisanguinis
ACGCCCGACTATCCGCCGCCGCGCGCTGAGGCGCCCTGCCGCACTCGGATCAACGAAAGAGGATCAGCAAAGCGCCTGTACGCTCCGCCCAAAACCGCGGCAACGATGGTGGTTGACCGAACGTCGGACGACTACGATTCATACGCCTCGAGTTTGCGTCTCGCACTGCACCGTGGCATAGGGTGAGAAACGCGGGCTAGACCGAGGTGCTACGGTTGCGATGTTAAAACCCCATATAGGCAAGCTAACTTGCCCATTACGTCGGCCCATCTCCTCGTCCGACAGGACATCAGTCGCGGGAGCGTCCTCGACATAGGGAGTTTTCAAGATGACGACTGACGAAGTGATTGAAGCGCTGCGACGTAGCCGAATGCGGTTGACCAACGTCGGCGTCGTGCACGCGGGCGTATTCGGCTCTATGGCGACGGGCAGGGCGCGAGATGACAGCGACATTGATGTTCTGGTCATGTTAAAGCCAGACAACAGCCGCACCGTGTACGATTTGGTGGAGATCGAGCGCGCTGTAGCCGAAGCAGTCCCGGCCCCGATCGATGTGGCGATTGAAGACCAACTGAAGCCGAGACTTCGCGACCGCATCCTCGCCGAAGCCGTGATGGCATTTTGACATGGCAACCTATCCAGCCCATCTGGCCCTGGCCGAGATCCAGGAGGCCATCCAGCACGCTCTTGAATGGGTCGGCACACTGACGGCGGATGAACTGCAGGCGGACGACATGCGCTACCACGCCGTGGTTCGGTGCCTGGAAATCGTTTCCGAAGGGACACGCCGACTGCCGCAAGAGTTGAAAGATCGCCACGATTTGCCGTGGACGAACATCGCTGACGCCGGGAACAACTACCGCCACGCCTATCACCGCGTGAGTGGGCCCATCGTCTGGAGCACCGTGACGAAGTCGCTCCCCCCATTACTCAAGATCGTGAACCAAGAATTGGCGGCGATGACAGACGATGGAAACGCTTGAGAATTTCAAGCACTCGAACGTCTCACCGGGACAGAGGAGTATTCCACCGAGACTCTCGTGAGGATGCCGCACAGCCGGCTCTGCCGCCGGCCAGCACGCCTTACTGCCGAAGTGGCGCAGAGGCATTTTTCATAACTTAGTCGCAGTCAGTTGCCAGTTGTCGCGTAAGCGTCCGGTGACGGCCGCCTTGTGCCAGGGCTAGCGATAGCGCCGACTCGCTCCAGTTGATCACAACTGGAGATGGGGCAGCACTATGTCTGGAGATATGACTAGCCCTCGCTACGACGTCGTTGCCATGACACGCCGGAGCTGGAGCAGAGCACAGAAGAAGGCGATCGTCGCGGAGATCGATGTCGGCGGCGCCACGCTGTCGGAGGTGGCCCGGCAGCACGGCATCCATTCGAGCCTGTTGTTCCGCTGGCGCAAGACTCTCGGGTCGGTAATGGGCGCCCCGCCGATAGACGTCAGCTCCACGCTGCGCGCGCACACGCCATCGTCGTTCATGCCTGTCATGCTGCCGCCGCCGACGCCACCAGCGGCGACCATGCCGAAGGCGGCAGGACCGATCGAGATCGTGCTCGACAGCGGGCGCAGGGTGCGTGTCGGCGCGGATGTCGACACTGCCGCGTTGCTGCGGATCGTCGAGGCGCTGGAGAAGAGCCGATGATCCCGGTGCCGACACAGACCACGTCCAACGGCGCCGTGCGCGTCTGGCTGGCGACCGGCCACACGGATATGAGGAAGGGCTTCTCCTCGCTCGCCGTGCTGGTGCAGGAGACATTGAAGCAAGACCCGCACGTCGGGCACTTGTTCGTCTTCCGTGGCCGTCGCGGCGACCTCATCAAGGTGATCTGGCACGACGGACACGGCGCCTGTCTGTTCACGAAGCGACTGGAGCGCGGGCGCTTCATCTGGCCGACGCCGACCGAAGGTGCGGTGGCGATCAGCCCTGGACAGCTCGGTTACATGCTCGAAGGGATCGACTGGCGCAGCCCCCAATATACGTTCCGGCCGCAAGTCGCAGGCTGATCGACATCGCAGATCGATACCAACGCGGGCGTCGTGCCAGAGGTGCGCTTTGCCGCGACGCACTGGCGAGTGTGGCGCCCGCGACTCTTTCACGGGATTATCTTCGCGCCACGGTTCGACATGGCCGCGAAGCAGCTATCATCGCACGCATGCCTCTCGATCCCGCCGATCTTCCCGATGATGTAGCCGCGCTGAAAGCGCTGCTGGTCGCGGCTTCGCTCAAGGTCGACGACCTCGACGCCGAGATCGAGAACCTCAAGCTCACGATCGCCAAGCTGCAGCACGACCAGCACGGCAAGTCGTCCGAACGTACGTCGGTGCTGATGGAGCAACTGGAGCTTCAGCTCGGTGAGCTGGTCGAGCGCCGCGCGCAGGAGAAGGCGGCAGACGAGATCGCGGCGGCGCAGAACCCGGCATCGGGCGCAGCCAAGTCCGAGCCGCTGACACCGCCACGCAAGCCGGCGCGCCGTGCGCTCGATCCGAAGCTGCCGCGCGAGCGCCGCGTCGAGCCCACCCCGACCGCTTGCCCGTGCTGCGGCGGCAAGCTCAGGAAGCTCGGCGAGGACGTCACCGAGATGCTGGAGCGCGTGCCGGCGAGTTGGAAGGTGATCCAGATCGTGCGTGAGAAGATGACGTGTCGGTCGTGCGAGCAGATCACGCAGCCGCCCGCCCCGTCGCATCCGATCGCGCGCGGAGGCGCCGGCCCGCAGTTGCTCGCCGATATGCTGTTCGGCAAGTACGGCGCGCATCTGCCGCTCAACCGGCAGAGCGACATCTACGCAGGCGAAGGCGTCGAGCTCGACGTGTCGACGATGGCCGACAGGGTCGGCGCGTGCGCGGCGACGCTGATGCCCCTGCGCGACGCGATGGAGAAGCACGTGCATTCCGCGGAGCGGCTGCACGTCGACGATACGCCGGTGCCGGTGCTGGCAAAGAACCAGTGCCGCACGGGGCGGCTGTGGACGCACGTTCGCGACGACAGGCCGTTCGGCGGCAGCGCGGCGCCGGCGGCGGTCTACTACTACTCGACGACGCGCGAAGGCGAGCACGCGAAGCGTCAGCTCGCGACCTACACCGGCATCGTCCAGGCCGACGCCTACTCCGGCTTCAATGGGTTGTTCGTCGAGGGCCGCCAGATCGACGGCAAGCCCGGGCCGATCGTCGAGGCCGCATGTTGGGCACACAGCCGGCGTAAGTTCTTCGGGCTGGCGCGCCTGCGCAAGATGCCGATCGCGATCGAAGCCGTGCAGCGCATCGACGCGCTGTTCGCGATCGAGCGCGAGATCAACGGCAAGGCACCGGCCGAGCGAAAGGCGGTGCGACAAGCGCGGTCGACACCACTGATTGAAAACTTCGAGACCTGGCTGCGAGGCGAGCGAAAAAAGCTCTCATCGAAAGGCCCGCTCGCCAAGGCGATCGACTACCAGTTCAATCACTGGGCCGCGTTCACGCGCTTCCTCGACGACGGCCGCATCTGCCTCTCGAACAATGCGGCCGAACGCAGCATTCGCGGCATCGCCGTCGGGCGCCGCAACTGGACCTTCTGCGGCTCGGACTCCGGCGGCCACCGCGCGGCGGTCATGTACACGCTAATCGAGAGCGCAAAACTCAACGACGTCGATCCCAAGGCGTGGCTCGCCGACGTGTTGGCGCGCATCGCCGATCATCCCGCGAAGCAGATCGACGCCTTGCTGCCGTGGAACTGGAAAGCCGCGCGCGAGGCAGAGGCAGAGCGTCGAGCGGCGTGATTGCGTCAGCCCCGCCGCACCGTGATCAAGCGATCCCCCCTGCGGCCTTCGCCGGATGCTTACGAAGCACCCGCTTGCGGCTACGATACTGCTGCGAGCAAAAATCGATAGCGTTCTGGCACGTGCATCGTCGACGCAATATGGGCATGCAGCGCGCGACCTAGTCCGTGCGGCGGCGCTGGCACCTATGTCGGGGCTCTCGGTGCGATCCCGCCCCATGAAGCCTACTACGCCGACCTGAAGGTCAAGCA
>CAMDMH010000471.1 GCA_945901835.1 Devosia equisanguinis
CGGCGCCCTGCTCAAGCGACATCGCCGCCATCCCCAACTTCACCGGTGCCGCCTTCGTGATCGATTTCGTAGTCGCTCGCGATGAAATACCGGTCGCGGTCGAGCCGGGCTACGACGCCATCCGAGACGAGCTCGATCAGCACGCGGCGCAGCCGGTCTCCTGCAACCCAATCTACGGCCACGGGTGGGCCTTCATCGGGAAGGTCGCTGTCTCCCGCCGGCGGTTGGCCGATGCGGCGATCCGTGTTTCCGAGCGCCCGCTCGATTTCGACGAACGTCAGGAATGGATCGGTGGTGCTCTGCAGCAACCGGTGCACCCTCACCTTTGCAGCCATCCGCGCGTCTTCCTCTCGTGCGTCGGCGGCAGATCGCGCACTGTCGTCGCGCGCCGTCGTCGTTCGCGTTTCCGCGAGCAGAGCGGCCTGGGCAGCTTGTGCCGCATGGGTACTCTGGGCGAGCTGCGCGATCTGCCCGAGCTGGGCGAGATGCGCCGCCATCGCCTCGGTCCGCTCGTCGATCTTTCCTGCCAACTGCTTCATTTCCAAGGATTGGCGCTCTGCCGTCAGGCTCAGCCGCGCCGCCGCGTTTTCGCGTTCTGCCGAGGTGCGGTACTGGTACCAGCACCACCACGCCACGCCGGCGGCAGCGGCGAGAACGGCGAGATCCCTGACGAATTCGACCAATGCTGCAAGCAAGCGCATCTTCTCCCATGTTGCCGCGTGAAATTGCACCGGACGGCCGCCTGCGTCTTTTCATGCACGCGCCGATGGTTAGCATGATCCTGTGCGATACGGTGGAAACGGCGTATTGGTCCTGCAACACTTGGGTCTCGTGCGTCGGACTGCCAGACCCGAAGCGGGATCCAGACCCGAAGCGAGATTTTGACACCTTTCGCGCCGCATGTCTTAGTCGGTGCATATGAGACGAACCGAATAACCAGGGGATCGAGACATGCGAACGAGAACTGCGGGCCGAATTGCCAGCGGGATTGCCAGCCGTATTGCAGGTGGTGCGATGTTGCTGCTGTCGCTGCAGACGATGGCGGCACACGCCCACCATCCCACCGGCGGCTTGATGCCGACGTCGTTCCTGCATGGCTTCCTTTCGGGCATCGGGCACCCGGTCCTCGGGGCGGATCATTTCGCCTTCGTCGTCGGTATCGGCTTGTTGGCCGCGATCGGCGGCTTCGGCCTCGCTCTGCCCGCCCTGTTCGTCGTTGCGATGATGGCGGGCCTTGGCATTCATCTCGCAGGCATGAACATCCCGTATGCTGAGGTGCTGCTCGCGCTCTCGGTTCTCGCGATCGGCCTCGCGGTTGCGCGCGGACCGCAGCGCCGCACGCCCTGGATCGCCGCAGGGACGTTCGCGATTGCGGGTGTATTGCACGGCTTCGCCTTCGCCGAGACCGTCGTCGGTGCGGAGTCGACCCCGCTCGTCGCCTACATCTTCGGCCTCGCCCTGATGCAGATGTCGATCGCGGCAGTGTCCTGGCAACTCTCGCGCGTCGCGCCGGATCGTAAACCGCTGATGAGCCCGGTGGCAGTTCGCGTGATGGGGCTGGTGATTGCTGCAGTGGGGGTGGTCTTCCTGGCACTCAACGCGGGCTCTATGGCTTGAACCATCTGCGCGGCGCCCTCTCGCGAGGAGCCGCCGCGCGTTCCATGCTACTGACAATGCAAGCAATAGCGGCCGGACGCACTCTTGCGTGTCGAGGTGCGCCACCGAGACCATCACCCCATGATCCCGACACTCAGATCGAGTTCGCTCCTCGACCGGCAAAGTGGCAAGCGGTCGGACCCGGAGTATCTTGCGTCACTGGTTCGCCATGCCGACGCGCGTTTCATCGTGCTCCTCGACCACAAGCCGGTGATCGTCTCCAACGAGGCGCGTACCGAGGCGGCGCTGCGCTGGTTCACGCAAGGCGACCTTGAAAATGTGGACATCGAGGTCGTCGATCCCTTTTTCCTCGGCGTCGAGCGGACGGGCGGGGCTCCTCGGTTCGCAGTCGCCGTTACAGAGCTTCGGATCCGTCAGACGCCGGCGGCGCTGCGGATGCTTGCGCCGACCGTCGATCTGCGCTCGCTCGCCATGCAGGGGATCGTGTCGAGTGAGGAAGTTTCGCTCGCCGGCAAGGCGAAGGCGCTCGCCCATTGGCATGACAACGCCCGCTGCTGCGGCCGCTGCGGCGCGGCCACGCGTATTCGCGACGGCGGCTGGCGGCGGCGCTGCTGGGCCTGCGGCACCGACATTTTCCCGCGCACCGATCCGGTCGTCATCATGCTCGTCGAGCACCCCGACCGCCAGAGCTGCCTGCTCGGCCGCTCAGGCCGTTTCGCGCCAAACATGTACTCCACCCTCGCCGGTTTCATCGAGCCCGGCGAGGACGTGGCGGACGCTGTCCGCCGCGAAGTGATGGAGGAGGCCGGTATCGAGGTCGGCGCGGTGTCGTATCACTCGACGCAGCCCTGGCCGTTCCCCCATTCGCTGATGATCGGCTGCATCGCGCAGGCGACGACGACCGATCTGACGATCGACCTCGAGGAACTAGCCGACGCGCGCTGGTTCTCGCGCGACG
This sequence comes from Devosia equisanguinis, assembly GCA_945901835.1. Taxonomy (GTDB): domain Bacteria; phylum Pseudomonadota; class Alphaproteobacteria; order Rhizobiales; family Hyphomicrobiaceae; genus CAMDPA01. The sequence continues at coordinate 2,576 of CAMDMH010000471.1, forward strand.
AGTGCCGCCACATCATCGAGGGAACACACCCCGGCGGAGTGACCGGCCCCGGCCGGCAGGCCATCGCGCGGGTGCTGCTCAACGCTTTCATCGAGGGGCGCGCGTGACCTCCGGACTGCCGATCGACCGTGCGAACCCAAGGGTCGGCATACTCCTCAAGATCGCATCGGTTCTCGGCTTCACGTTGATGTCCGCCTGCGTCAAAGCCTCGTCGGCCGTCGTCGTCATCACCGAGGTCTGCTTCTTCCGCGCCTTTTTCGCGCTCCTGGCGATCCTGGCCTACGCCGCATGGAAGGGCGAATTTTTCGACGCCATCCGGACCTCGAACCCTTGGGGCCACTTCTGGCGCGGGCTTCTCGGCCTGACCGCGATGAGCCTCAATTTCGCAGCGATCGCCTATCTACCGCTCCCCGATGCGATTGCGCTGGGCTATGCGGCACCGCTTTTCCTGACGATCCTCGCAGCACTGATGCTGGGTGAAACCGTCCGCGCCTTCCGCTGGACGGCGGTGCTGATCGGCCTCTTCGGCGTCCTCATCATGCTGTGGCCGCGGCTGTCGTTCCTGAAGGCCGGCGGCACGGCGTCCTCCACCGAGACGATCGGTGCGCTCTGCGCGATCTTCGGCGCGATGGCGGTAGCGCTCGGCGGCGTCGTCGTCAGCCGCCTCATCGTCGGCGAGCGCTCGACCACGGTCGTCGTCTACTTCTCCGCGATCGGCTCCCTGGGCTTCCTCCTCACCGGTCCGTTCGGCTGGACCATGCCCGACGGTTGGACGACGGCACTGATGGTGTTGAGCGGCCTGCTCGGCGGCGTTTCGCAGATGGCGATGACGCAGGCCTACCGCTATGCCGACGCCTCCACCGTCGCGCCGTTCGAGTACACCTCGATGCTGTTCGGCATCGTGCTCGGCTATTTCCTGTTCGGCGACGTACCGGCACCGACGATGCTGCTCGGCGCGACCATCGTCATTGCCGCCGGCCTCATCGTCATCTGGCGCGAGCACGCCCTGTCGCTCCGCCGCGTCCCCTCCCCCATCTGGCCCTGGGCCATGATCGGCGTCGAGCGCCACGACGCAGGGTGAACCGGGCGCGTCCCCTTTGACCCACGAGAGAACTGGCGTGCGTGCAACTCTCCTTCTCCCCGTCCTTACGGGGAGAAGGTCGGGGCATGCCCTCGGGCACTGACTCGAGGGTGAGGGGCGGCCGCGGGCGCGACGGATTGGCCCGACGACTTCCGCTGTTCCCTGGTGTCCCATTTTGTTCTGACGATACCCGATAGGGAGGGAAGGGCTAGCCCGCGTTTCTCACCATGGATGACGACATCGGGCCTCCGAATCAGGGAAAGTTGTTTTACGAGAACGACTTCACCTGAAGCGGAGCAGGCGCCCGATGCCGACACACTGTAGAACGGATTCGCTGGATTTCGGAAGCGTG
>CAMDMH010000472.1 GCA_945901835.1 Devosia equisanguinis
CATCCTACGAATGGCGCTTCAATCGCCGCTTCGATCTGGCCAAGAACATAGAGCGCCTCGCCCGCGTTGCGGTCGCAACCGCGCCACGACCCTACCGGTCGATCGCCGCGGTCAGGCCGGCAGAGGTGATGACGGGGTAATCACGTCCACGGAAGGGACAAAAACCCGGTGTGGAATTCGTTTTTCGGAAATTGGATTGAGATCAATGGGTTATTGTTTTCTCGGTGTTTGTTTTTGCGACGCGACTTTCGCAATCGATCAAGACTGTGGAAGATTCTTTCTCAGAACTGCCGCTTTACGGGAAAGACGCTGCGCCGAAGGGTGTATTCATTCCGAGCTTGCATGCCGTGTATCCAGCCGATGCCTCGCCGGAGCTAATTGAATCGCGGCTCTTTCGGTGCCACATGACGGTCTGGCTACCCGTGTGAGTTCCCTCGGTGCGCCGGTCGATGACGCGCCCTACAGGAGTGGTGTGATGGCGACGAGCAACGCACGTAACGAGCACAAGCTGCAGTCCGTCGATCCCATATGGGCGTCGTTGCGGGCGGAGGCGGCCGAGGCGATATCGGTCGAGCCAGCGCTGGGCGGATTCATATTCGCAACCGTGCTGAGCCATGACCGGCTCGAGAATGCTGTCGCGCACCGGCTGGCGCAACGGCTCAATCACGCTGATGTCGATGCCCACCTCATCAGCAAGATTTTGGAGGAGGTGCTGGCCGGTTCGCCGGAGTTGGGCCGGGTCTTTCGCGCCGACCTGTTTGCAGTCCGGGACCGCGATCCCGCGTGTACGCGCTACATCGAGCCGCTGCTGTACTTCAAAGGGTTTCACTCGCTGGTGACGCACCGTTTCGCGCATGCGCTCTACAAGGCGGGCCGGCGCGATTTCGCGCTCTACCTGCAGAGCCAATCGTCGCGCATGTTCGGCGTCGACATCCATCCCGCCGCGAAGATCGGATCGGGCATCATGTTCGACCACGGCACCGGCATAGTAGTGGGCGAGACGGCGACGATCGGTGACAACTGCTCGCTGCTGCATTCGGTGACGCTCGGTGGTACGGGTAAGGAGAGTGGCGATCGCCATCCCAAGATCGGCGAAAACGTGATGATCGGGGCCGGCGCCAAGGTTCTGGGCAACATCCAGGTCGGCCGGTGCTCGCGGATTGCCGCCGGTAGCGTGGTCCTCGCCGACGTGCCGCCGAACACCACGATGGCCGGGGTCCCGGCCAAAGCGATCGGCCATGCCGGATGCCCCGAGCCGTCGCGGACCATGGATCGGCAACTCGGGGGGTGCTGAAGGGCGTCTGGTTTCATTGTCGATCAGGCGGTGCGGGTCCACCTCGCACTTGAAAGGGCGGCGGGCGTGTCCACGGCTTGTGAACGGCAGATTACAGCGCAGTCGCTTCGCCGGCGTTGCATGCGGGCATCGGCGTCGGCAATTGCATGGAACGGCTTTGTCATCGGCCGCGAACGCATGGCCGAACCCCTCGCAACCGGCTTGCCCGAGGCGCGCGGGCCTGTTAGCTGGCTGCGACGAGACGATGTGATCTACGATCGGAGGACTACCCTATGGCGATGAAGCAGGACCTTCCGAAGCTGCAGGCGTATTTGCGCAAGCGATTCAACAATCCAGGGCTCAAGGTGGTGATGCCGCCTAAGAAGACCGACATGGGGGAAGTGTTCATCGGCGACGACATGATCGGAACGCTGACGCTCGACGACGAGGACGGGGAGGTCTGCTACCAATTGCAGATGGCGATCCTGGATATCGACCTCGAGGGTTTTTGAGGCAGAGGCCCGCGCATGACGCTGTACAAGCTCGATGGCGTGATGCCGCAGACCGCGCCGGCAGGCAGTTTCTGGGTGGCGCCCAACGCCGTGGTGATCGGCGATGTCGATATCGGTGAGGACGCCAGCATCTGGTTCAACGCGGTGCTGCGCGGCGATCTCGACAAAATCCGGATTGGGGCGGGCTGCAACGTCCAGGATGGATCGGTGCTGCATGCCGATCCAGGTTTCCCGCTGACGCTCGAACCGAATTCGACGATCGGTCACATGGCGATGGTGCATGGCTGCACGGTCGGACGCGGGAGCCTGATCGGGATCGGCGCGATCGTGCTGAACGGGGCGGTGATCGGCGAGGAGTGCCTGGTGGGGGCGGGAACGCTGGTTCCCGAAGGCAAGATTTTTCCGGCGCGTTCGTTGATACTGGGGTCGCCTGGGCGCGTGGTTAGGACGCTCGGCGATGAAGATATCGCGCGCATGCAGCGGACGGCTCAGGGCTATCAGCAGCGTTGGAAGCGGTACGCTGCCGGGTTGGTTGCCACGAGTTGATCGTTGGCTTCAGCGCCGGGACGGGGTACTGGCGAGCGCGCCGGCCCGTGCATTGCCAGCGGGCACGAGCGACATCCACAAGCGCGGCTCGACGAAAGATTGGCGCATCACGAAGCGATAGCCGGTCTTGTGCCAGATGCGGATATCCGAGACCTTATTGTCGAGGATGAAGTCGCCTTGCGAGGTGCGGGCGGTGAGCACGGCGTGGCCGTCACCGCGCTCGTCGCGGACGACGGTCATCAGGAGGACGCTCGATGGCCAGCCGCGCTGCAGCAGCAGCTGGCGCTTCAATAGCGCGTAGTCCTCGCAGTCGCCGCGGTCGGTCGGCAGGGTCCAGTGCTCGGCGGTGCCGTAGAGTTCCTGATCGGTGGCCGGCGCGATCTGTGAGTTGACGCGGCGGTTGACCTCGTCGAGTTCGCTCAGACGCTGCGGTGTGGCGGCGAAACGGTTCTCGTGGTTGGAACTCGGGTTACATTCTCCCGGCCAACGCTCGCAGAACTGCACGAACCCCAACGGCGGCGGCGAGGTGCCGTAGATGCGCATGAACGGCGACGGCTCGGCGGTACGGCCCGCGCGGTCGGGCTCGGCCGCTAGACTACCGGCGAACATGGCTTGCGCCATCGCTGCCGCTGCGAAGATACTCCGCTTCATTACGCCACCCCTAAATGGCCAACGAAGATGATCGCGAGACCGACAGTGGTCTCGAAGCCATTACTCACGCGAGGTCTGCCTGCACGGCTTCCTGGGCCTGAACAGAAAGGAACTCGACGCCAATCCCGTCGTTATGATGGCGCACAACGCGCGCCTTTATCTTGCCGACCTGCACCAGCTGGCCGATCGGCGGACGCGCGTTCGTCGCAATCGATGCGCCGGACATGGAGAAGTCGATGATGTTGACCGGGATCGAGACGCCCTCGTCGAGCTTGAGCGTCGTTTCCTTCTTGGAATTGGCGATCGCGATGCGCTCGTGACGGCGGACCTCGGCGGCGTCGCCCAACTCGTGGCGGTTCATCAGCCAGGTAATCTGCGCGGCCAGCTTATCACGCTTGTATTGAGTGGCCTGCAGTTCGATGGCGAAGCCGCCTGCGAAGGTACGCACAACATGACCTTCGATGGCGCCTAGATTGTCGAAGGTCGCGAGAATGCGTTCACCTATATCGACCTCGACAGGCGTATGGATTGCAGCGCCGCCGACGGAAATGTCGACGAGCTTGCAAGAGAATTCCTGCTTGTTGGCGCGCATGAAGCGGCCGAGCAGAGTGATCGGTACGCGGCGATGGCGTCGGCGATCGGCCGCTGCGTTGGGGCCGAAGCCAAACGTCGGCCGCTCAGTTGGGCGTTTCGCAACGGACTCCATGTGTTTCCGACCGTAAATCGCGTGGTAGTGGGGAACGGCCGGCAAGGCGAGTGCGACCGTGTTCAATGCCTCGGATTATGCGGGCGACCACTTAATGAATGCCTAAGAGCCACTTGCAAAATAGTCCCAGCGCGCCGGATTTCTCGTCCTGAGGAGGGATTAGGCGAGGCGTCTCGCCGCGAGTCAGACGTGGTGGTTCTGCCAGGAAGCACCAGCGGATCGGACGGGACATGCCTCTCCAGCAGCAGCTAGCCTGTTCTATTCGCCATAATCCTCTGCTCGGCGGCCCCGTTGCAACGCGATGCGCGTCGTCGGCCG
>CAMDMH010000473.1 GCA_945901835.1 Devosia equisanguinis
CATGTCCCGTCCGATCCGCTGGTGCTTCCTGGCAGAACCACCACGTCTGACTCGCGGCGAGACGCCTCGCCTCATCCCTCCTCAGGACGAGAAATCCGGCGCGCTGGGACTATTTTGCAAGTGGCTCCAATGCGTCAAAAACTTCCTCCAGGTCCGTCGCCTTTATGATCGTCGCCTTGGCTGCGATCAACTTTTCTGCCTCCGGCGTGTCGATTTCTAGATCGACAGTTTCTTTGCCTGACAACCCCGTCAGTAGAAATGCGCGCACCTATCACCCCTGTCGTTCAAGCTCCCGGCCTGCCTGTCTTGCGGGCGCGGCCGCGGCGGCGCTTTTCGTCGTTGTCGGCAACCTCGACGGTGCGGACGGGGATCAGCCCCGTGTGATCCGGCCCTTTGCGGGCGGGCACATCGCGGCCGGCGGGAACTTCGGTGCGCCCGACGGTCATCTCGTCGAGCGAGGGCTTGTGCGGACGGTTGGCGCTGTCTTTCGAGGCTGGGGGCGCCCCCCCTGAGCCTGCCCCCTTCTGTGCCTTCTGCGGCGGCAGGTTGCCCGCCGCGCCGTACTTGCGTGCGGATTGCGAAGCGCCCGCGCGCTCCTCGATCGCGGTTTGGCTCGCGAGCGGATCGTCGGAGATGGCAAGTTCGGTCTCGCGCAGGCGCTTGACCTCGTCGCGCAGGCGGGCGGCCGTTTCGAATTCGAGATCGGCCGCGGCTTCGCGCATCTTCTTCTCGAGGTCGGCGATGACTGCCGCGAGATTGTGCCCGACGAGCGCCGTGCCCGCCTCGCCTGCCACGCCTGCGTCGACGGTGACGTGATCGGCCTCGTAGATCGACGACATCACGTCGTGGATATTGCGCTTGATCGATTGCGGCGTGATGCCGTTGGCGAGGTTGTACGCGGTCTGCTTCTCACGGCGGCGGTTGGTTTCGGCAATGGCGCGTTCCATCGAGCCGGTCATCCCGTCGGCGTAGAGGATGACCTTGCCGTCGACGTTACGGGCGGCGCGGCCGATCGTCTGGATCAGCGAGGTCTCCGAGCGCAGGAAGCCTTCCTTGTCCGCATCGAGGATCGCGACGAGCCCGCACTCGGGGATATCGAGGCCTTCACGCAGCAGGTTGATGCCTATCAGCACGTCGAACGCGCCGAGCCTGAGGTCGCGGATGATCTCGATGCGCTCCAGCGTCTCCACATCGGAGTGCATGTAGCGCACGCGGATCCCGGCCTCGTGCATGTACTCGGTCAGATCTTCGGACATGCGCTTGGTAAGTGTGGTGACCAGCGTGCGATAACCCTTCTGCGCGACCAGCCGCACCTCGTCCAGGAGATCGTCGACCTGGGTCTTCGCCGGCCGGATGAAGATCTCGGGATCGATGAGACCCGTGGGGCGGATCACCTGCTCGGCGAACGTGCCGCCGGTCTGATCGAGTTCCCAGCCGCCCGGCGTCGCAGACACGAAGACCGACTGCGGCCGCATCGCCTCCCATTCCTCGAAGCGCAGCGGGCGATTGTCCATGCACGAGGGCAGCCGGAAGCCGTATTCGGCGAGTGTCGCTTTGCGCCGGTAGTCGCCTCGGAACATGCCGCCTATCTGGGGCACGGTGACGTGGCTCTCGTCGGCGAACACGAGCGCGTTGTCGGGCAGATACTCGAACAGCGTCGGAGGGGGATCGCCGGGCTGGCGGCCGGTCAGATAGCGCGAGTAGTTCTCGATGCCGGCACAGCTGCCGGTCGCCTCCATCATCTCCATGTCGAAAGTCGTGCGCTGCTCCAGCCGCTGCGCCTCCAGCAGCTTGCCGACCGCGTACAATTCGTCGAGCCGCGTCTTCAACTCGGATTTGATCGATTTGATCGCCTGCTGCAGCGTCGGCTTGGGCGTAACGTAGTGCGAGTTGGCGTAGACCTTCACGAGTTGCAGCTCGTCAGCTTTCTGGCCGGTCAGCGGATCGAACTCGGTGATGCTCTCTATCTCGTCGCCGAACATCGAGAAACGCCAGGCGCGGTCTTCCAAATGCGCCGGGTAGAGTTCGATCGTGTCGCCCCGCACCCGGAACGTGCCGCGATGAAAATTGCCGTCGTTGCGCTTGTAATGGAGCGCCACGAAATCCGACAGAAGCTGCCGCTGCGAGAGGCGGTCACCGACCTTCACGGTGAAGGTCATCGCGGTGTAGGTCTCGACCGAGCCGATACCGTAGATGCACGACACCGAGGCGACGATGATGACATCGTCGCGTTCCAGCAGCGAACGGGTCGCGGCGTGGCGCATCCGGTCGATCTGCTCGTTGATGCTGCTTTCTTTCTCGATGTACGTGTCGGTGCGCGGGACGTAGGCCTCGGGCTGATAGTAGTCGTAGTACGAGACGAAATACTCGACCGCGTTGTTCGGGAAGAAGCTCTTGAACTCGCCGTAGAGCTGCGCCGCCAATGTCTTGTTCGGCGCCAGGATCAATGCGGGGCGCTGTGTCTCCGAGATCACGTGCGCCATCGTGAACGTCTTGCCCGAGCCGGTGACGCCGAGCAGCACCTGATTGCGCTCGTGCTCCCGCACGCCGGACACGAGCTCGGCGATCGCGGTGGGCTGGTCGCCCTTCGGCGTGTATTCCGACACCAGATCGAAGCGGATGCCGCCTTCCGACTTCTCCGGCCGGGGAGGACGATGCGGCGTGAACTGCTGCGCGGTACCGGCCACGATCGGATGGCTCGCCATCATCGGCTGACGCGCGAGGATCTCCTTCGCCTTGTCGGTACGCACCTCCGGCCGCTGAAGTAGAGCTTCGAGGCCGGCCGTCACACTGAACGTGTCCGACGAGGGCATCAGCGCCTGATTGCGGAGCGCGGGCAGCGAGCTGTTGATCGCGGAATAGCCGAGCGGCCCCGACGCCGTGAAGGATGCCTGCGGCGCTTCGCCGAAGCCGGGCGTGCCGGCGTTCGTCTCCACCGGCGGCGCAGCCGGCTTGCCGGAGCGAACCCGGGATGGGCGCGGCTTGGGCGATGCTTCGGATTTGGGGGCGCGTGCCATGGGGCGAATATGGCGCGATGCGACGAGCGGTCAAGGGCTGGTTAAACGGAGCACCGGTCATTTCCCCGCCGGATTGGTGAGCTAGATCGTAAGAGCGGGCCAACCGCAACAATGAGACTTGATGGAGGTAAGATCGAGCATGTCGCCATCGCTCCTGACGCTAGACGGCGTCCACACATGCATTACCTCGGTCTATTTCGACGAGACCACGGGGGACGCCCTCGCAGGGAATATCGATTTCATCTGGCGGACCTGCGTCGACGAGGCTCCCGCTGCCATCGAGCGCGATTGGACTGGGCCGCCTGTCGTCATGCTGAGGCCGCCTCGGCACGACCTGCGAAAGGACCGCCCTCCGAAGTGGCGCATCAACGTGCTCCTCGAAAGCGACGTCACCGTGGACCAGGATGACTCGGGCCGGCACGCGATGGAAGGCTCCCATCTGACGCTGGTCTTCTTCCGGAACGACGTATTCGACATGCCACTCGACGACATCATCGCGCTCGCCGTCGCCCAGATCGAATGGAAGCATCATGCGCAGGACTGGTGCTGGTAGCGGTGCGACCCATATCGCGGAATCTGTTGTGCGGCTCTTCGCCTTGTTTCCGTCGCTGCTGGAGGCGTATCTGGGTAAAATCGACGAGCGAGTCGCAGCGGACCGTTGCGTAGCTCGTCCCGTTGCGGGCCGGCATTGTCTGAAGCAGCCGGACTTGGCTTGAACCCGCCCACCTATCCAGATGGAGAACGACATGAATCGTTTCGGTGCATTACTCGGCGCAGCCGGCTTGGCCCTCGTCTTCGCGGCAGGCTCGGCGATGGCACAGGCCCCGGCTGCCGCCACAACCGCGCCTGCCGCGAAGGCCGCCCCGAAGGGCAAGTTCCAGCTCAAGCAGCCGATGACGCCGATCGCAAAGCAGTGCTCGGCAGAAGCCGACGCCAAGGGCCTGCACGGCAAGGAGCGGCAGAAGTTCCGCAATACCTGCAAGAAGG
>CAMDMH010000474.1 GCA_945901835.1 Devosia equisanguinis
CCACATCCGTGAAAACGAAACCCAGCGTCGTCGCCATATCGGGCGCGATCATGCCCGCTCCCTTGCAGAACCCGCCGATCGTCACCTCGACGCCGCCGATCTCGACTTTGGCCAGCGACAGCTTCGGGTAGGTATCCGTGGTCATGATGGCGCGGGCAGCAGCCTCCCACCCTTCTCCCTTCACGGACTTGTGCAGCGCCGGCAAGGCATCCGCGATCCGGCTGCCTTCCATCGGCTCGCCGATCACGCCGGTCGAGGCGACATAGATCTCGCCCGTATCGCACCCGATCACCTTCGCAGCAGCCGCGACCGTTACGTCCACGGCCGCGACGCCCTTCTTACCCGTGAAGGCATTCGCGTTACCCGAATTGACGACCAGCGCCCGCGCACGCCCATGCTTGAACTGCTCACGGCACCAAAGCACCGGCGCCGAACATGTTTTCGACGTGGTTGTCACGCCGGCAGCGACCGTACCCGGCACCATCGACGCGAGCATCAGGTCCGTGCGCCCCTTGTAGCGGACGTTGGCTTCCGCCGTGCCGAACTTCACGCCGTCGATGACGGGCATATCCGGCAGCTTCTTCGGCGCGAACGGCGACGGCTTGACGGTGCTGGCCATGGGTAGATCCTAATAGTTTTCCGGTCGCGCTTGGCTACGATGCAAGCCCGGAACGGGCAAGTCCCTTCGTGTCGACGCTGATGCAGTTGTAGCCGGTCGGCTGCATAAGCCTTGCGCCTCTCCCTCCCTTCAACATTTTCCACAAACAGACTTACCGCCCTTGAACCGGCCTCTTCCCACTATCATCTCGGGGGGCTGTCCTGAGCGATGGATTGCTCCAGGCGGCTGCACCGAGGGAGACGGGGATGAGCCAAGCCAATACCGGACAAGCCGGAACCTTCATGTCGGCCCCGGGCGACAGCGCGCTCGGCGAGACGATCACGCTGACCCAGGCCAAGAAGCTGATCCAGTGCATGGCAGCCGAGCAGAGCTTCCTGCTGCTTTCGCCGCCCGGCGTCGGCAAATCCGAAATGGTCGTCCAGGCCGCCGCCGAAGTGGGCCTGCCCTGCCGCTCGCTGCTCGGCACCCAGATCGCGCCCGAGGACGTCAGCGGTATTCCCCGCATCGTCGGTGAACGCTCCGTGTTCTGCCCTCCCCGCATTCTACTGCCCGAGCGGCCCGAGCCGTTCTGCCTGTTCCTCGACGAACTTCCCGCCTGCGCGCCGGACGTGCAGAAGGCGCTGTATTCGCTGCTGCTCGAACGCCGCCTCGGTGAGCACGCACTGCCGCAGGGAACGTGGGTCGTCGCTGCCGGCAACCGCGTGCAGGATCGCGCACTCGTCCGCTCGATGTCGTCTGCGCTCGTAAACCGCGTCACGATCCTCAACCTCCGCGTCGAGACGCACGAGTGGCTCACCTGGGCTAAGGCGAACGGCGTCCGCAACGACGTGACGAGCTTCATCGGCTACATGCCCGACGCGCTGATGCGCCCTGTCCCCGCCGAACCGCAGCCGTTCTCAACGCCACGCGCCTGGACTTTGCTCTCCCGCGCGCTCGACATGGCCGAGGCGAGCGGCATGCTCAATCGCGAAATCCGGCGCGCGCTCGCGTTCGGTCGCATCTCGCCGGAGGACGCCGCGGTGTTCTGCGCGCTCGCCGAGGAAGCGATCGAGAAGATGCATCCGCTGGCCCACTACATCCGCCATCCCGACGCACTGCCCAAAGGCGACGCCGCCCGCTGGTTCGTGCTCAACGCGATGCGCCAGAACATCCGCGAGGGCACCCTCGCAGGTCTCACGCCGCGCCTCGTCAACCGCTTCCTCAAGAGCCTTTCGACCGAGCAGCAGCTCACCCTCGTCGGCGATCTCGTGCCCCAATGGAGCGCCCTCGGCGCTGATCCCGCGATGCTCGATCTACTGAAGCAGGTGACGAAGCTGTAGAGCGAAGGTGCCTTCTCGAAGGTGTCAGACTCTCCGGGTCTGACACCAGACACCCAGAGCTCTCTGCCTGCACTTTTCACCGGAGCCATCGACATGGCGACCAAACGCACAGCTAAACCTCCCGTCGTGGGGTCAGACCCGCCAGGTCTGACCCCGATCGCCCCGCTGACACCACACGCAGGCGCAGCCCAGGACGACCTCCAGCAACTGAAACGCATCGAACGCGGCCTCAAGCTCTTGACCGTACCGATGCCCTATCTCGCCGGCCTGGCCGCCGCGCTGCGCTTCTCTCTCGACGACCGCATTCCGACGATGGGCGTGTTCGCCTCGGGCCGCATGATCGCCAACCCGCGTTTCGCCGCGAAGCTGAAGGACGACGAGCTTATCTTCGTCCTCGCCCACGAACTCCTGCATCTGGCACTGCGAACCCACGACCGCGCGCGCGGCAGCCATCACCTCGAGTTCAACTACGCGCACGACTACATCATCAACGATATACTGCGCCACGAGCTGGGCTTCACCACTGTCCCCGCCGGCGGTCTGGACATGCCGGGCGCACGTGACAAGGGCGCCGAGGAAATCGTCCTCGAAATGCGCCGCAACGCCGAGAACATGAAATCGAAGACGCAGGTCTTCGACGGCCAGGAAACCACCGTCCGCCGCGCGCTCGGTAAAGGCGGAAAGGGCGAACCGAGCGACGGCGAGGGCACCGCCGATGCAGGCGACGTGCTCGACGAAAAACGCGAGCGCGAGTTGTTTCCCGACGACGCCGCAAACCAACAGGCCAACGCGGAGAAGATGCGCGAAGCAGCCGAGCGATCCCTCGCACTCGCCAAGGCGATCGGCGCGATCAAGGGCATGCGCGGCTTCGGTGACGGCGGTCAGTCCCAAGTCGTGACGGCTCTGCGCGGCCTCTACCGAACACCCAGGCAGATCGTCCTGCAACGCTGGCTCGAATCCGTCGCGCCCGGCGAGCGGACGTTCAATCGGCCGTCACGCCGTCCGGTCGAGAGCCCGGATGTGGTGCTACCCGGCCGCCGTCGCCAAGGATGGATCCTCAACGTCGTGCTCGACACATCGGGCTCGATGAACGACGAGATCCCGCGCGCCCTCGGTGCCATCGCCGACTTCTGCGACACCGTCGCCGTCGATCAGGTCCGCCTGCTCCAATGCGACACCGGCGTCACCGCTGACGATCTTGTCGCCCCGATGGATCTCGCGCGCTATGAGATCACCGGTTACGGAGGCAGTGATCTCTCGCCCGCGATGGTCAGGCTATCAGAGGACGCCCAGGTGCGCGCCGTCGCCATCATCACCGACGGCGACATCGCATTTCCCGCCGAAGCGATGCCATACGACGTGCTCTGGGTTTTACCCCCCGGCGCCTCCGCTGACTTCCAACCGCCCTACGGCCGCGTCGTCCAAATGCAGCAAGGCTGACTTCGAACGCTCCGCTCTCGAATTCTCCTCCCCCCTTTGTGGGGGAGGTGGCGCGTAGCGCCGGAGGGGGGAGCTGCAGACACATCACACACAGATGGAGACACCAATGAAAGTCATCCAGGAATTGGTCGCCCACTTCGACCGCAAGGGCAAACTGACGAAGAAAGACATCAAGACCCTTATCGACCAGGGCCTGCTGGCATCGGAAGCGCCCCAGCGGATCATGGATCTCTGCGACACGCCCGGTAACACGTTCTACTTCCGCGTCACCGGCGCCATTGAAGGCATGGTGTGGGGCACCGACATCTACACCGGCGATAGCGCACTTAGCCCCGCAGCCGTGCATGCAGGCGCCGTTGAGGTAGGAGAGAGCGGCATTGTGAAAGTCACCGTCCTGACGCCACTCGCCCAATACCAAGGCTCGATCCGCAACGGCATCACGACGCACGACTTCGGCCGTTTCGGCACCGCCTACAAGGTCGAGAAAATCTGACGACACCGTCGGGCGGCTGAACGCAGCTAGCCCGCATTCCGCTTGATGTGAAGCGCAATTCCACGATCTGCGCCGCAGGTTGGGTCGAGGCCACTGGCCGAGGCCCGACATTTCCCGGCGAGCACTCTAG
>CAMDMH010000475.1 GCA_945901835.1 Devosia equisanguinis
CCACCAGCACCGGGGTTCATACACCGCGGCCAGTTGGCCGCGCGAAGTGCGAAGCTTGCGCAATTTTCGGCCTGCACCGTCTCGCGGACCCTACCCGGAACCCAATTCCCGCACCAACAACGCTCATCGCGAAGTCACCGATCCAGGTAAAACCCGCATTCCCCAAGTAGATCGTGGTTTCCGTCTACGCCTGATGCCGCAAACCGCATATATCTTAGCACATTGACAGCATCGGAGGCAGGCGGCGATGTCTCACTGCCGCGGGCCAACGCGGAGAAGGCCGGCGTTGCCGACATGGTGCAGTTCATCGAAGGGGATCTGTTCCAGACGGACTTCAAGAAGGCGTCGGTGCTGACGCTCTATCTGTTGCCGCTGGTCAACATGCGGCTTCGGCCGGCGATCCTCGAGATGAAGCCGGGCACGCGCGTGGTCAGCCATGCGTTCCACATGGACGACTGGACGCCGGATGCTTCGGAGCAGTTCGGTTTCCGCACTGTTTACCATTGGGTGGTGCCGGCAAAGGTTGCGGGGCGCTGGGTTGGAACGGTCGCGGGCGCGAAAGTCGAACTCGATCTCGAGCAGAAGTTCCAGGAATTGACCGGGACGGCGACGATCGACGGAAAGTCCGCCAGGGTTGCAGCAGGCAAAGTGGCGGGTGAGGCGATCGAGATCGAGGTGGGGCGAGACGGGGCTGCGAGCTTGAAGCTGTCGGCAGTGCTGAAGGGGGCGGGGCTCGAAGGCAACGGGGTTCGTCTGGCGAAGCCGTAACGTTGCTCGCTTCTGATCCAATTATCGCATCTCGCAACTCCAATGCCTGTCATCCCGGTGCTCGTCACCGGGATCGTGCGTCATGATGACGAACGCTGGCGCAAGCGGCACGCTGGGTCCCGGGGACGAGCCCCGGGACGACAGTCCTATTCAACCAGCAGTGGAGACCTTCTGGCAGGCGGACGCGCCTAGGTGAAAACAGCAAAGGGCGGGCCGAAAGCCCCGCGCAATCAAGGGCTTTTCGATGCGGGTTTTGCCGGGATATAGTAGGGACCGTGACTTTCCAAGACGCTTTCGCCGACGTAACCCGATCAGAGAGACACCGATGTCCAGCCTCGTCCAACGTTCATCGACTGCGCGTGCCTTCCTCGGCGCCGTACTCACAGCGGGCGCCATCGCGTTCGCGCCGGCTCCAGCGCTCCTGGCCCAAGACGGCCCACCGCGTCCGCTCGATGTGCCCTATGTGCCGACGCCACAGGCGGTGGTGGACACCATGCTGAAGGTCGCGAACGTCTCGCGGCGCGATTTCCTGATCGATCTGGGCTGCGGCGACGGCCGGATTCCCGTGACGGCCGCGACGAAGTTCGGCACGCGCGGCTTCGGCGTGGATCTCAATCCGGTGAGGGTGCGGGAGGCGAAAGCGAACGTCGAAAAGAACAAGGTCGGCCGGCTCGTCGACATCGTGCAGGGAGACCTGTTCGAGACCGACATCTCGAAGGCGACGGTGATCTCGATGTACCTGCTGCCGACGGTCAACATGAAGCTCAGGCCGTACGTGCTCAACCTGAAGCCCGGCACGCGTATCGTCAGCCACGATTTCGACATGGGCGACTGGAAGCCCGACAAGCTCGAGAAGCTCGACTACAAGACGGTCTACTACTGGGTCGTGCCGGCGAAGGTCGCGGGCGCCTATCAGTTCAAGGTCGGCCAGGAGACGTTCGACCTCAAGCTCGAGCAGAAGTTCCAGGACGTGACGGGCACCGCGAAGATCGGCGGCAAGGACGTTGCCATAGCGAACGGCAAGCTCGAAGGCGCCAACATCTCGTTCGATGTGACGATGGCCGACGGCAAGGTGCGCACGTTCAAAGGCAACGCGTTCGATCTCGGCCGGATCGGCGGCAAGGGCTGGTCGGCTCGGCGGGTTTGATGGTATCCCCTCTCCCGCTGAAGCAGGGGGAGAGGAGACTACCGAATGACCGTCGATTCTGGTGCACAACGCCATTCTCTTTCCGTACTTCAAGCGAGCACCATGCTGGTCGGCATGGTGCTCGGTGTCTTCATCTTCACCGCGCCTACGTTGGCGGCCCTCAACACGGCGACGCCGATCCAGTTCCTCGGTCTCTGGCTCGCGGGCGGAGTGGCGACGCTGATCGGCGCGTTGTGTTACGCGGAACTCGCGACGGCCTACCCGGACGAAGGCGGTGAATACCACTATCTCACGAGGGCCTACGGGGAAGGCGTCGGCTTCCTGTTCGCCTGGGGGCGGATGACGGTGATCCAGACGGGCGCGATCGCGGCCGTCGCCTTCGCCTACGGCAAGTATGCGGAAGTGATCCGGCCCATTCCCATCGGGGAAGCGGGTGCTGCCATTCACGGCGCGATCGCCATCGCTGTGCTGACTGCGGTACAGCTCAGAGGAACCAAGGACACCGTAAACACGCAGTCCGTTCTGACTTCGCTCGAAGTGCTAGGGCTCGTGCTGATCACGGTGCTCGGCTTCATGGTGGCGAAGGGGCAGCCGGTCGCGTTCGACGCCGGCAACAGCAACATCGGGCTTGCCATGGTGTTCATCCTGCTCGCTTACGGCGGCTGGAACGAGTTGTCGTACATCTCCAACGACATCAAGGATGTGAAGCGTACAATGGCGCCGGTCCTCATCCTGGGCGTGCTGATGGTAACCGTGCTCTATCTCCTCGTGAACTGGGCCTACGTGTCGGCGCTGGGCATCGGCGGGTTGCGCAAGACGTTCACGCCGGCGGCCGATCTCGCGGGGCTCGCGTTCGGTGCTGCGGGTGCCAAGATCGTGGCGGTCATCGTTTGTGCGATGGCGCTGTCGACGATCAATGCGTCGATCTTCACGGGCGGGCGGACGAGCTTCGCGCTTGGGCGGAGTTTCGGGCCGTTCTCGATGCTGGGCCGGCGCAACGAGGCGCGGGGCGTGCCGACGAATGCCGTGCTGCTGCAGGGGGTGATCTGTCTCGTGCTGATGGCGCTCGGATCGACCACCAAGAGCGGCTTCGAGTACATGGTCGCCTACACCGCGCCGGTGTTCTGGCTGTTCATGATCGGCGTCGGTGCTGCCGTGTTCGTGCTGCGGGCCAAGGATGGCGGCCGCGAGCGACCGTTCAAGGTGCCGCTCTACCCGATCATTCCCGCGGTGTGGGTGTGCGTCACGATCTTCATGTTCTATTCGAGCCTCAACTACATCTTCGGCCAGTTGTGGGGGAAGATGACGTGGGGCGACACGGGCGTCGGCGCGGCTTTGGGGCTCGTCGTGCTGGCGCTGGGCATACCAGTGTATCTGATGGGGCGTGGGAAGGCGTCGGCTGCCTGACGGCTCGAACGTTGTGGCAACCGCCATTCGAGCTTGCTTCCCCGGCCGCAGCGCGTTAGCGCGAAGAGCCGGGGTCTTTCCACTTTCGAGGTGTAAAGACCCTGGATCTGCGCAGCCGGACCTGCCGGTCCGATTGCTTGTCCGGGGACGCAGGGGGGAGGATAGTGCCTGCTCTCGAGTGTGCCTCTGCCGGGTCTCGGATCCGGCCAGCCGATGTGAAGCCGTGCAACGTCACATTTCCGATGTTTCAGACACTGTCGCAGACGAGGCTAGCGACGCCTTGCGCCGCGTTGCCGAGCGCTATGCGGTCGCGATCACGCCGGCGATGTCGCGGCTGGTCGGAGGTGCGGAAGCAGGCGGGATCGCCCGGCAGTTCCTGCCGGATGTGCGGGAACTGGTTGAGCGCGCGGACGAGGACGGCGATCCGATCGGGGATGGGGTGCACGAGGCCGTAAAGGGGCTCGTGCATCGATATCCGGACCGGGTGCTGCTGAAGCTAGCGCCGGTATGCGCGGTCTATTGTCGGTTCTGCTTCCGTCGCGAGATGGTCGGTCCGGAGCACGGTGTGGCCCTATCGCCGGCTGAGTTGGAGGCGGCGCTCGCCTCTATCCGCGCGACGCCGTCGATCTGGGAGGTGATCTTCTCGGGCGGCGAGCCGCTGGTGCTGTCGCC
>CAMDMH010000476.1 GCA_945901835.1 Devosia equisanguinis
TTGGCAGCAGGCGTCGCCAACTACGGCTCCATACTAAGCAGGTTTTCGGCTGCTCACAATCGAGTTGCCGACAGAAAAGAGAAATTGCGAGGTGCGTTGCGCCTTCAGTCGCGCGCGATGGGGGCCACCCGGATCGAGGGCAGACGGGCGAGCTGTTCCAGTACCGGCTCGATGTCCGGACCCAATGAGATCTGAGGCTCGGAAGGCGTGAACTTTTCCTTCGCTTCCCACTGCGTTATCAGGACTTTCGCGCTTGCGAAGGCGTCCTTGAATGACGTCGTCTTGCGCAGACCGTGGTTGAAAAGCGCGTTGCCGAAGAAAGTCCAATCGTTCTCGTTCTCGCAGTCGAACGAGGTGCGGTCCGCTCGTGCGGCCGTGAGCACCAGCGTCTTGGGCCGGCTCAGGGCGGGAATGAAGCTGCCGGAATGGCAAGCCGAGATGATCAGGATCCGGTTCTCGATGTCGGAACGGTCGAGCGCCAGCGCGAGGCGTTGCGGCGTCAGGTGATTGAGCGGGAAGCCGGGGAACTGGACCGCGAACAGGTTCTCGATGCCGTGCGAAGTCAGGAAAAGAATCAGTGTGTCCTTCTTGGGGTTCATGATGCCGCCGAGACGGCGCAGCACGATCTCCAGATTGGTGACGGTGGCGAGCGGTACCTCTTCGAGGGCAGAGAGATGATTGACGAGCAGCAGCGAGCGCCCGCTGGTGCCCAACCGCTCGTCGACGACGTCGCGGGCCTGGGCGACCTCGCGGATGAACACGTCCTGTTCGGCCCACCCGGCGAAGCCGAGGAAATAGGTGCTGGGCTCCGTCTTCTCGGTCGGCAGAACGCTGGCCATCACCTCGTCGAGGAGGCGCGGCTGTGCGTACATGACGGCTTCATAGTCGATGCGCGGGCCATCGCGCGGGGTTTCGCGTGCCTGTCCGCGGCGTTGCTGTTGTTGCTGGGCATCGGCCGCGTGGGAGAAAACGAGCAATAGCAGCGCTGCCATAAGCGATACCACTGCGCGCAAGCTCGTTGTCTCGAAGCGGATAGGCGGTCACTCCTTGTGACGAGGCGATGATGCCGAGGCGATGATGGCGAAAGGCACCCTACTCCAGCGTTGGGTCACTTCGCCAGCAGAACAAGCTGCAGTGAATACAATGGGGTCGTCTCCGAATGTCAGCAATTATCGCGACGTAGGCTGGGTCGAGCGTTTCAGCGCGACCCAGCCTACGCAGGCGGCGCTCCCGATGAATTGGATGGCCATCCCGGACGACGCTACTCCGGCTTGACGCCGGCTTTATTCATGAGATCGCGCCAGATCCCAGTCTGGTTGCGAACAAGGGCTTCGAACTCGGCCGGCGTGCTCGACGTGGTCGCGATGTCGGATTTGGCGAGCTTTTCGATGGCGTCCTTGTCGGTGGTGGCCTTGCGGATCGCAGCGTTGAGTTTCGCCACGATGGCGTCGGGTGTGCCGGCGGGAGCCGATATGCCGAACCAGACGCCATCGTTCATGGCGGCCATGTCGACGCCGGCTTCTTTCAACGTGGGAATTTCCGGTAGTGCCGTGAGACGCTTGTCCCCGGTCATGCCGAGCATGCGTACCTTGCCTTCACGCGCAAGGGCGATGGCCGTCGAGGGGGCGGTGATGAGCATCGAAACGTGTCCACCGACGACATCGGCAATGGCAGGTGCGGCGCCGCGGTAGGGGACCTGGGTCAGTTCGACGCCGGTCGCCTGGATGAAGGCGACGGTGCCCAGATGCGGCGGCGTACCGATACCGGCATGTGCGGCCTTGATGTCGCCGGGCTTCGCCTTGGCCAGTGCGACGAGTTCCTGCGTCGTCTTGGCGGGCAACGCGGGATTGATGTTGAGAGTCAGCACGGAATTCGCGGTTCGGCTGACGTGGCGGAAATCCTTCAGCGGATCGAAGCCAGGCTTCGCCAGGATATGCGGCACGACCGCGATGGAGAGATCCGACGCGAGAAGGGTGTAGCCGTCAGGCGCGGCGCGGGCGACGGCCTGCGAGGCGATCGATGTGCTGGCACCCGGGCGGTTTTCGACGACAACGGATTTGCCGAGCGCTTCGCCGATTGCGGGGGCCAACACGCGCGCGATCGTGTCGGGTGGGCCACCGGGCGGGAGTGGAATGAGCAGAAGGATGTTGCGCGAAGGGTAGGCGGACGGCGGTTCTTGTTGGGCCAGGGCAGGGGACGAGACGGCGAATTGAAGGCAGGGTAGTGCTGCGATTGCTGCGGTCGTCGCTTTACGAAACTTCGTCGTCACGCGGTTCTCCTCGTGTTGCATCCGATTGCTCTCGCCGTCATTCCGGCTTGAGGCCGGCTTTCCTCATGACCTCGCGCCAGATGACGATCTGGTCGCGGATCAGTTTGTCGAACTCCTGCGGCGTGCTCGAGAACGTGGTCGTATCGTTGCGCGCCAGTGTCTCGGCGACGGACTTGTCGGCAAGCGCCTTACGGGTGGCGGCGTTGAGCTTGTCGACGATGGCGTCCGGCGTTGAGGCCGGCGCAGACAAGCCGAACCAGACGCCGGAATCGAGACTGGAAAGGTCGAGACCTTGCTCCTTCAGCGTCGGCAGTTCCGGCATCGCGGACATGCGCTTCGTGCCGGTCACGCCGAGGAGGCGCACCTTGCCTTCGCGCGCGAGCTGGATCGATGTGCTCGGCGCCGTCATGAGGAGCGAGATGTGCCCGGCGACGATATCCGAGATCGCGGGCGCGGCACCACGATAGGGCACGAGAAGCGTCTGGAAACCACCGGCCTGCATCAGGGCGAGCAATCCCAGATGCGTCGAAGTCCCGATGCCGGTGTGGGCGGCCTTGATGTCGGTGGGGTTCGCCTTGGCGAAGGTGACGAGATCCCCCGCGCTCCTGATCGGCAGGGCCTGGTTGATGACGAGGGTCTGCGGGCTGAAGCCGGTCGTGGAGATGGGCTTCAGGTCGACGACCGGATCGAAGCCGGGCTTCGCCAGCACGTACGGGACCACGACCATCGACAGGCTCGAGGCGAGCAGCGTGTAGCCGTCGGGTGCGGCCCGGGTGACGGCGAGCGTGCCCATAGTCGTCGACGCACCCGGCCGGTTCTCGACGATGATCGTGCGGCCGAGCGTTTCGCTCATCGAGGGGGCCAGCACGCGGGCGATCACGTCGGGCGGTCCGCCGGCCGCGAACGGCACGACGAGGAGGATGTTGCGGCTGGGGTAGTTTTCCGGCAGCTCGGTCTGGGCCTGGGCGGCGGTGCCCAACGCAACCGCCGCCGACACGAATGCAAACGCACCTGCCCGCCGCGCGAGGCGATCCATCATCGGCTCCTCCCGTGAATGCGCGCCGCTCTTGACGGCTGCGGAACTTCGTTATTCGGGTTTCACGCCGGCGGCTTTCAGGACTTCGCGCCACGTGACGATCTGTTCGGCCCACAGCTTGGCGAAATCGGCGGGCGTGCCGCCGACGGTGCGGATGTCGAGCTTTGCAAGCTTGGCGATCACATCCTTGTCCAGCAGGGCCTTGTTGAAGGCGGCGTTGATCTTGGTGACGATCGGATCGGGCGTGGCGGCGGGAGCATGGATGCCGAACCACGTGTCCTGCTCGAAACCGCGCAGCTTGAGGCCCAACTCCTTGAACGTCGGCACGTCGGGCAATTGGCTCAGCCGCTTGTCGCCTGATACCCCGAGCATCCGCACCTTGCCGCCGAGCGCGAGATTGACCGTAGTGCTCGGTGCGGAGCTTGCCAGCTGGATATGGCCGCCGACGACGTCGGTCATGGCGAGGGCGATGCCGCGGTAGGGCACCAGGAGCATCTGGGCGCCGGTCGCGTTGATGACCGACAGCAAGTACAGATGCGGTGGCGTGCCGATGCCGGAATGCCCAGCCTTGATCGCGTCCGGTTTCGACTTCGAGTATGCGACGAGGTCCGCCACGTTCCTGATCGGCAGCTTGGGATCGATCACGACGGTGAAGAGAGAACTCGTGGTGATGATCACGGGCTTCA
>CAMDMH010000477.1 GCA_945901835.1 Devosia equisanguinis
GTCGCCGGCGTGCTGGCGCACGAGATGGGCCATGGCCTCGAGTTGCATCCGGAAACGGCCATTGTGCGCATAATCGGGCTCACCGCAGTGCTTGAATTGATGACCGGTGGCGGCGGCACGCTGGCCAACATCGGGCTCGGCCTGACGCAGCTCAGCTACACGCGGGCGGGAGAGCGCGAGGCGGACGCACGCGGGCTCGCGCTGCTGGAAAAGGCGCAGATCTCGTCGTCGGGGCTGATCGATTTCTTCAGGCGCATCGGCGAGATCGAGGGCATGTCTGGCAAGGGCGAATGGGGATTGTTCCGGACGCATCCGGAATCGGCAGAGCGCGCCAAGGCTGCCGCAGCACGTCCTGCATGGAAAACCGAGCCGGCCATGAGCGCGCAGGAATGGCAGGCGCTGCGCTCGATCTGCGGGGCGGGCAAGTCCGATCTTCCGGGGCCATCGGAGCCCAAGTCCGATGCACCGAAGGCGGGCGAGAAGAAGATCTGACATTTCAAGTCCGGCCGTCGTCATTCCGGTGCTTGTCACCGGGATCAACTTCGACGCACGGGAAGCGCTCGCGGCACACGGGGTTGCGGCGACCCCGATCTGCATCGAGGCAGGCAACTGCCGGGACGACAGGTACCAATCTTCCGGCAGGTGCACTGCCTAGCCAGAGTTTGAAACTTATTTAGATGCCTGGGATCAGATCCTTCAGCGCCACCCACATCAGGCGCAGGGCCAGCAGGGTCATGACGGCTTTGAAGCCGATGCGGAACCAGTCCTCGCGCATCGAGTTCAGCGCGCGTTCGCCGAAATGGTTGCCGAGGACGCCGGTGGCGATCATGGCGGCGATCAGCGGTATGTAGGCGCCGAGCGCAAAGCCGACCCAGAGGAAGGCCGCCATCTTGGCAATGTGGGTGATCGCCATCAGAGCGGACATCGTGGCGACGTGGTTGCGGCGGTCGGGGCTGGCGGCGGCAACGAACGGGCCGACGAGGGTGCCCGTCGCGCTGACGAACACGCCGAGCACGGTGACGATGAAGCCGAGCAGGGCGACGCGGCCGCGTTCCGGCCCGAAGCGTCCGAGTTGGGGCGCCCACGTGATCAGCAGCACGAAGGCACCGAGGCCGCCCATCAGCAGGGATTGCGGCAGGGCGACGAAAATTTTGGCACCGAGGGCAGCGCCGGCCGCGCAGCCGATGGTGAATGGCAGAAGTGTATCGCGCAGCAGCCATTGGCGCATCGCGAGCCCACGGGAGATGCCGCCGCCGAGTTGGACCAGGGTGTGCATGGGGATCAGCACGGCGGGCGGATAGAATGCGGCCATCACCACGAGCAGCAGGAGGCCGCCAGCGGTGCCGGCGACGATGCTGAAATAGGAGGTGAAGAACGAGGCTGCGCACAATCCGATAAAGAGCCAAATGCTCGTGTCGGGTGTGCCCAGGAAAGCGCTATCCATGCCGTGCGGCCTCGCTCGCTCATCGGCCTGGAAGCGCCGGCGGAGTTCTCGAATTCAATTGCCAGGGACCGTTCCGACTGAGATAAGCACGCGCCGATGCCGCCTGCAAGCGGGGCCTGCATCGGTTCTGCTCTAGAGCATCATCCGACCGGACGGAATCGCTTTCCCGATTCGCCGGTCGGATAAAGATGCCCTGGGTTCAGGAGACTCGAGCAGTTTCATCCGAACATTCGATCGCCACTGGCGATCCCGTATGATCGGATACTGCTCTAGGCGCTTGGTTCGGAGGCGGGGATGCGCCGGCTCGATGCTGCCAACTCGAAGAAGCGGGCTTCGACACGCTGAGCTTCGCTCGACAGTTCGGCATGGTCGCGCATCACGCAGTTCGCGCCGGTTGCGATATGGGCGCGCAGGCCGGGATCGGCCAGCAGGCGTATGGCGTGGTGGGCGATCGCAGCGCTGTCCAGCGGCGTCATCGCAACGTTTTCGCCGTCGGTGAAGAGTTCGCGATAGCGGGGCAGGTCTGTCATCAACGTCGGGCGATCGACGGCGCCGGCTTCGATCGGCGTCTGGGGCATGCCGTCCGAAGGTGCGAGGCTGACGACGAGATCGGCGGCGGCGTAGAGGCTCGCCATCGCCTCGGGCGCTCGCGGGGGCGTGAAGCGCAAGCGATCGGCAACGCCGAGACGGCGGGCGTCTTCCTCGATGCGGTTGCGATATGCGCTGTCGACACCTTTCAGGGAGAAGACGACGACAGCGTCGTTGCCGGCCGAAACAATGGCAGGAAGTGCTTCGATCAGGAGGTGGTGGTTGTAGAATGGTTGCAGCATGCGCGGTGCAAGGAGAACGAGACGTCCGTCTGCCTCCCATTCCGCGCGCAGGTGCGCCGTCACGGCCGCATCGGCTCTGAAGCGCGACAGGTCGATGCCCCAGATCACGCGCATGATGCGCTCGCGAGGCACGCCGAAGGAGGCGACGACGTCGCCGAGCGCGTTCGATTTGACGAGCACGAGATCGGCGCGGCGCAGCGCGTATCGCGTCAGCGCGCGGCTGATCGCGTTGTGGCGGCCCTGCTCGTCGAACAGGACATCGCCGCCCATCACCGTCACGACGAGGGGGTGCCGCCGCGCCAGTGCAGCCGCCCAAGTGCCGTAGTCGGCAGCGTAGTGAGCGTGCCAGACGTCGGCTTTCTGGCGGAGGGCGATGCGGATGGTGTCGAGCAGCAGGGTCGTGCGGCGCCATGGCTTGCGCGATGTCGTTCTGCGGCGTACCCGGATCAACTTGACGCCGGGGACGTCGCCATCGGCGACCGATATCAGGGATACGTCGTGGCCGCGCTCGGCAAATACGGTTGTCCGTGTTTGGTCATGTGGTCCTGCGGCGTTGCCGAGAGCGACGATCTTCAGGCGCGGCCGGTGCGCAGCTTCCTGGGCGATGGCGCCAGCATCGCGTGGTATGCTCATGCGGCTGCGATCATGCCGGCTTCGAGGGTGACGCGCACCTTGCGGCCCAACAAGTTCAGCAGGATCGTCACGCGCTGCTCGCGATAGCGCGGCTGGCAGGTCGGGAAGAAATGGCGCTCGAGATCGAGGATGGTGCGCAATTCAGCGTTGGGCTGCGTGTGCGCAATGTAACACCGGGTCAGCGATTCGATGTGGGGCGATCCGGGGGGGACCGGTTGGGGGAAGTCTGGAGCGATCACCGGTTCACCTCGCCCGCCGGAGAAGGAGAGGGCACCAAGGATGGTGTCAGAATGCGCTGGCGTCCAACCGCGTGCTCGGTGGAAGCACGCAAGTGACGCCGGCCCGTGAGATCGGTCACGATTACGCCGTCGAAGTCATCCCCGATCGCGTCGAACCCCGGCAGGAGCGGAGGGCCGCCGGCCGATGAGTTGGCGGCGTCCGGGTCGACGATCGCGACAATGACGAGGCCGCGATCCGTGGCGCAGATGCGGGCGATGTCAGCGAGGTCGCCGCTGCCGACTAGGACGATCCGCCGCCATCCGAGCGCGTGGGCCTGATCGAACACGCTGCCGCACGATTCCTTGGCCTGCCGGAAGAACGTCAGAGACCACGCCAGGAAGTCGGCCGTGAGGCGTGACTTCTCGGCGAACCCCTGGGGCGTGAGGTAGTAGGCGAACCGCCGTGCCGGGGCTTGCGACACCTTCACCAAGCCCTTCTTCACGCAGCGCTTCAGATAGACGTTCACGAGGCCGAGCGCGATCCGGAGGTCAACCGCCAAGCCGCGCTGCGTGGGCGCCTTGCCGGATCCGACGGCTTCGAGGAGGCCGAGCGTGATCCGCGTGTTCTCTCGCGAGTTGGTATCGAGGCTGCCCAAAGCCATTCCCCTGCAGTGCCAACCCCGTGCGACTTCGTCATAGCGGACGGCGGCGGCGGCTAGGCTGTCGTGTGCTAACGTGTTCGGAATCGGAACGTCAAGGCACGAGCGCTGTTCATCAGGGTCATTCAAAGAATCCGGCCGGTGACGGCGGCGAGCGTCAATGCGGTGTCGGCGGCGTAGGTTTCGCGGGCGGCGGGCACGGAT
>CAMDMH010000478.1 GCA_945901835.1 Devosia equisanguinis
CATCCTACGAATGGCGCTTCAATCGCCGCTTCGATCTGGCCAAGAACATAGAGCGCCTCGCCCGCGTTGCGGTCGCAACCGCGCCACGACCCTACCGGTCGATCGCCGCGGTCAGGCCGGCAGAGGTGATGACGGGGTAATCACGTGCCACCATGATGGGGCAACAGATGTTTTGCCGAGTACCAGCATTTTGCAGCCTCGTTCTTGATGCCGATCCGCTGGGTGGCGTCGCCCTGGAGCAATATCGAACCGACGCGATCGAGAGGGCCATCGGCAGATCGGATGAAATCCCCTTAGGCTGGGAAACGAGGCAACAGTTTTCGGACCAAAGGAGCGCCAAAGCGGTTCTGCCTGCTCCGAAAATGCGCGCGCGCTCCCAGTCTGACGGTTCGATCGGCCCGCAGTTGCGACTATTTCGTATGCACGACGCGCATCAGACCGGGATGAGAGGTGTGCAGCGCGCGAGCCAGATCGGTGACGCTCACGTCCGCCGTGACGGTGACCTCGGGCTCGACACCCATCGAGGAGAGAACCATCGCATATGCCGCCTCCAACTGCGTCCCTGCGATGTCCGCTTTGGCGCGGGCGACCAACGTGTTCAGCTGTTCGCGAACCAGGGTTTGCCGGCTGACGCGGTCGGCCGACGCCTCCACGCGGATCTGATCCAGCAGCTGCTTCTGAACATCGTAGAACCGCTGCGCCGTATGGTGTTCCTTGATGGCATGAGCGTAGCGGATACGAGCGACGTAGACCTGCGTCATGACGGCCATCGTCACTGCGAGCGCCTTCTTGGCGAGCAAGTCGTCCTGTTCGTCGTTCATCGCGCGGCGAGCCGGGTGTGAGAAGACCTTGATCAGGTTCCAGCCGGCCTTGGCGCCCCAGTTTTGCCAGTGGTTTTCGAGCAGGAACGAATTGCTGTCGAAGTTTGCGCCGGCATAGAGGTTGAGACCAGGAAGCATCTCGAGCAGTGCGGCATGGACTTCGTGCTCGTTGATGCGCTGACGATAGAAGACCTCTCGGAGTTCGGGCCGGTTGGCCAAGGCGATCCGGTGCAGTTCCGAAATGTTCCCTTGCGGGAGGGCGCGAGGACCGATCGTACCGCCAGCGACTGTAAAGCGTGTCCCTGGCTGCAAGTTCATCAGCGCGCCGAGCTGGGCATGAGCTGCATTGAGTTCCCGGGCGAGTTCGCCGATCGTGCGCTGAATCTCTACGACCTCGCGCTCGTAGGTCAGTGCCGTGATCGGCGAGGACTGCTTGTCTGCAGCAAGATTGCGCGCATCCCGCTCGACACTGCGGGCATTGGCTTCGACCCGGCGGAGCTGGCCGAGCAGTCGCTGGGCGCTGACCGCCCGCCAATAAGCCGTTCGGGTGTCGTCGATGATTCGAAGCGTCACTTTGCGGCGCAGCTCGTTTTGGATCAGCGCTTTGTCGGCTGCCTGCCGGGCGCGGACGTACGACAAGCCGAAATCGAGGATGTTCCAGCCGAACA
Source organism: Devosia equisanguinis (assembly GCA_945901835.1). Lineage (GTDB taxonomy): Bacteria > Pseudomonadota > Alphaproteobacteria > Rhizobiales > Hyphomicrobiaceae > CAMDPA01. The sequence continues at coordinate 1,490 of CAMDMH010000478.1, forward strand.
CCGCGTCGTGCGAGCGCAAGCGTTTGTCCTGGCTGGTCGAAGTGGCGAGACTTTGCGTACCCGTCAGAACGTTCTGGCTCGAGCTGGCGATCAAGCGGTCGCGCCCTGTGTGGCCCGCGTTCATCACGGCCGTCGGCATCAGGCTGTAGTGGGCGAGATCCAATTCACGTTCGCGAACGGCATGTTCGGCCAGCTCGACTTGATGATCGAGGTTGTATTTGAGCGCTCGCGCTATTGCCTCGTGGAGCCCTATCGAATCGGAAATCGGCTCCTGATTGGACGCAACATTGGTCATCGATGTGTCCGCGAGTTTCATGAGGTCGGCCTCGCCCAATGGCGAAGGCGACACGGCGCAGCCGGCGAGCATGGCTGTGGCTACTGCAGCCGTTGAGGCGCGCACCATCAGCCAGCGACGATGAGTGTTCATCGCGGATTCCTTGTGTTGATGAGATCGGGAAAAGTGGTGCTGCGTACCGACGCACGGACTCGACGACATCGGCCCTTTTGGCCGAGCGGAACTACACCACGGTTAACAACTTAAGCGGGTATCTGACGTCGTCGAATCTGCAAACAAAATTTCCAGCAGGCCTTTTCTCTACCTTTGGAAGCGTGGCCTGTCCGCCACAACTCTCATCGGAAATTTAACGAAGTCATTGTGATATAATGAGAAAAAGAAAAGAATGGGGTGGCGCATCTTGGAGATGTGGAATGGCAAGCGTTTACGCGACATGGTTGCCATTGCTCAATCTATGATTGTTATAAGCGAATGAACCATAAGCAGTTTCGTGTGCGCCCAACCCCACCTTTCCCTCCCCTTGGCCATGAAAGCCTCTCCCATGAGCAAGAAGACTCGCAACGCCAAAGCCGCAGCAGTCGCCACGCGCAATCGGACCGCACAGCTCAAGATCGAGCTGGCCAAGTCTCTCTCGTATCGCGCCCTCGAGCCGCGAATCGCATTCGACGCGGCAATGGCGGCGACGGTCGATCAAGTCGCGGAGGTAGCGCCGGAACTTACCCAGGCGAGCGCTGTCGATCTGCCGCCGCAAATCGAGTTGACTGAGGCCGGCGCGCGCGGACTGGCGCAAGCCATCGGACGTAGCGTCGAGACCACGCCAGGAGGTACTGGAGCCGAAGCGGGCACAGATCGCTCCATCGTGGTTTTCATCGATTCGTCTGTGCAAGATCCGTCGATCATCGCCGCCGCCGTGCCGGCCGGCGCTGAAATCGTCGTGCTCGAAAGCGCGCGCGACGGCCTGGGTCAGATTGCGTCGTACCTCGCGGATCGGCACGATATCGATGCCCTACATATCGTCAGTCACGGCAGCACCGGCGAACTGATGCTCGGCAACGCCATGATCGATGCTGCCGGTCTCGGCGCCCACGCCGCCGATCTCGCGATCATCAGGAACGCCATGTCGGGAAGTGGCGACATCCTGCTGTATGGCTGCGATGTGGCGGCTGGCGCCAAGGGCCAGGCGTTCGTTTCTGCGCTGTCCGATATGACCGGCGCGGATGTCGCCGCATCCACCGACGACACCGGTGCAGAAGTGCTTGGTGGCGACTGGGATCTGGAAGTTGTCGCCGGCCAACTCGACAATGCATCGCTCGGAGCTGCCGCTTGGATGGGAACGCTGGCTACAGGAGCGCCACACGTCGACCTCAACGCCATCGACAATGCCGTTTCCCCCGCAGCGAGCGGAAACTCGATCGCCGGGCAGCTGGGCACCGACAATCCGATCGATGGCTTCACCGCGACCGGGAGCAATGCCACCGGAACATTCAACATTTCGACCGCCCAGGGTAGCGGCTTCGATGGGGGCGTGACCATTCTCGCCGATGCGAATGGTGTCCGCGTTTCGTTGATCGACACCGACGGTAACAGCGATGGCAGCGGTGGCGCACCCGATCAGTTCACCGTCCAGATCGATGCCGCCGCGGATAACAATTCGCGCCTCGACGGCATCGTCTTGTCTCACGGCGTGGCTGGCGCCGGCGCGGAGAACGCGAAGGACATGACGCTGACCTGGGTCGGTGCCGATGCCACCATCTTCGATCCGGACGGACAGTTGGCCATAGTCTTTGCCGGCGGCGGCACATTGCCGGCCAACGGTCAGACGATCGCATCCGGCGCCGTGGTTCGCACTCTGGGGGCATCGGTCGCCCCCGCCGTCACGACCTGTTCGATCTTCGTTCCGACTGAAAGTCTGAGAGTTGATGCGACCGCCATCGCGCGTCCGGACGGCGGCGGAACGAGTAATGAGCTTTTCGATGAGTCGCTGACCTTCAATGCCGTTCTGAGCGAGCTCGGCCACACCGCGACATACATGGAGGGCGGCGAGGGGGTATCGATAGCATCCCCCGATGTCGCCATCTCCGACGAAGGCTTGATCACGCGGGCCGAGGTGAAATTGGTCGTGCAGTCGACCGGTGACCGGCTGATCGTCGATACCGGCAGCCTTCCCGTGGGGATCTCGGTCGATCCTGCATCGACTGCGT